>CAIZIQ010000042.1 GCA_903933015.1 uncultured Spartobacteria bacterium
GTTGGTACTGCTGGGGCTGATTTTTCTGAAAGCTCTTAACCTGCCTAAGAGCGGATCTTAATTCAGCCTTGGGGTGAGGATTCAAGATCGTGCTCCCCTCTCCAGATGCGGTAACGGACTTCGACTCCTTTGGGGACATAGATGACCAGAGGGAGGCGGCTGTTGTAGCGGTGCAGTTGTGGATCGCCTCCGAGAGAGATGAATCGTTCCACTTTCGGAATATTCGGATCAATGGCCATGAGTGTTCCGGCCATGGGACCCAGCGACTTCAGGATAAAGTAATCATACCCCCATCCCTTGACGCTTTCTTGCTCCATCCGTCCACCGAAGAAATATCGGTTTCCCGAATCAAGCATGACACTTTTGCCTGCTTGGATTTCGACCTTCAGAAGTTCCTCATCCTTCTCGGCGGGCAGATTGATCACAAACCGGCTCATCCCCTCCCCTGGGCGAGGAAAGCAGGCCAACGGATCCGCGGCATGCAGCGCTGATGTGAGCAGGATCAAGAAAAGCAGATGCTTCATCGGTTCGTGGTTGATGGAGCAGGTGTTGGGAATGGAGATTCCATGCGCTTGATCCAAGAACGAAGAAGGGCTTGCTGAGCAGGTTGTGCAAAGCGCGTCATATGTTCTTTTAACAACTTTTCCGCAATCATTCCTTTACCCTGTTTTTCAATCGCACGTGATTGCTCCAACAGGATTCGGAATTCGACTGTCAGATCTTTTGTTAGCGCGCTTGCCTCTCTGAAGCTCCCTTCAGCGGCATCCAGAGACCCCTGATCCATCTGGGCAGCCCCCAGCGCTTCCAGGTAGAGGCTCTCCTTTTTTCTTACGGATTGGGCTTTGAGTTCAGTGGCTGCAGCCAAAGTATCTCCTCCATGGGCCAAGATGATGGCGCGGTAGTCGCTCCAAATGGTCTGCGATTGAGGCAGTTTCGGATCCCTAGAGTACCATGCGGCATAGGGTCGGTAGAGAGGGTCCCCCACGCAAATGCTCATCCAGGAAAGTGCTGGCTGGGCCGCATAGTAACTCTCGGCAAGGTTTCTTCCTGAGAGAAGCGCCGTGGCAAAGACACCCAGGTCCGTGGTGAAGGGAAGATAAGGTTCGTAGACATTCCCAAGCGTTGCAGAGGCTCCATGAAACACCAGAGGACCCGTCCAACCCTTCTTTGGATCATGCAGGGTGGATGCACTGTAGGAGTGGAGATGGACGGCAACGGCACCCTGCACAAATTGAAATTGTGGATTGGCAAAAGGGCCGTCGAGATTCTCAGCATACCATCCGTAATAGGCAGAGGCATCAGTCACGGGGAATCCAGCCTGCAGTGTCTCAGGAAGGTCATCGCTGATGACGGGAATACCATTTTTTCTCATCTCCTCACCCGCCACTCTGATCCAACGGTCTCCTCGGGCATATCCCTGAACATCCAATGAGCGAAGGTCGATGTAGCCCCATCCCCAGAGCCCATCGTTTTCTGCCCGGATTCCATTGTTTATCATCTCCCTTACCGAGAAGTCCGTAGGTCCATCGAGACGCGAGACAAACAGCATTCCCGGCGGGATTTTTCCATCCTCGGGTGATTGATAGGTTTCGTGGTAAAGAGGATTTTGAAGAATCCCCGAGATTTGGGGGGAGAAGTGACCAAGCACGGAGAGTTCGGAGTCAACGGAGGCTGCATTGCATCCCCCATAGGGGTCAGGCTGGGTTTTAGAGTCACCTGGATAGTCGCTGCACTGAATGATCTTCAGTGGGAGGCCACGGATGAGGGCGACATAACGGATTGTTGAGGCGTAAAGGATAGGCCTGTTCATCATGTCGAGAGTGACAAACCAGTATCCTCTGCGAATGAATTCCTCCCTGATCGGATGGGCGATAAGATCATCATACTCCCCCCTGCTGATCTCTTCCCTGAGCGGTGCGGCGATCGGAATCTCATGGGAGGGATCAATCCCTCTCGCCGAGCAGTAGAAATCGGCCAGATTCTTAGCCGAAGGATCGTTTCGATTATAAATGACGACCGTGCCTGCTGTCTCGGCAGTGGTATTCGGTGCACCGATTGCTGAAACGGGAAAAACCGCCAACCCCAGGATTAGGAGGA
>CAIZIQ010000043.1 GCA_903933015.1 uncultured Spartobacteria bacterium
ATATTCCTCGAATACCTGTCCGAGCAAGGTGAGGACGGCGGTGAAAACTTTTGGAAGTGCCATGACACTATTTACCATATTTGCCGCACGGCCGCGCAATTCCCCCGCGTTCGCCGGATGTTCGCGTTCACCGGATGTTCCATGGTTTCCGCGAACTACCATAACACTATTATTGGGCGGTGGTTGTTAGTTTGGGAACTATTGAGAAAGTTCGCGGATCGGGACGGAATGTGGGGGGGGGCAATATCGAGATCGCCGGACGTGACATCACGATCAGGGGACTATCGTTGGTTCATTCCGGGGAGGATCTGAAGTCACTCCAGATCGGTTCTTACGAGGGTAGACCAGTTCTGCTCGGTCAGGTGGCCACAGTCGGAATGGGGCCTGAGCCAAGAAGGGGAGCCCTCGATGTGATGGGACACGAGGCGGTGGGAGGCATTGTCGTGATGCGCTACGGCGAGAACACCCGCGAAGTCATCGCCAAGGTGAAGGACAAGATCACCGCGATCTCCAAGGCGCTTCCCCCCGGAGTAACCATCAAGCCCTTCTATGACCGCAGCGAGTTGATCCACCACGCGGTTGGCACCCTAAGCATCACGCTCCTTGAGGAGATCCTTCTGGTCACGCTGGCTCACATCCTGTTCCTCCGACATCTACGGAGCGTACTGATCGTTACCCTGCCGCTGCCGCTCTCGATCCTAATCGCCTTCATCCTGATGAAGTGGACTGGTGTCACCTCCAACATCATGTCCCTGAGCGGACTGGCCATTGCCATTGGGGTGTTGGTCGATGCCGGTGTTGTGGTCACCGAGGCTGTGATCCGGGAGGCCCATGCCGTGCAGGAGGGGAGAGTGCCGGGACTCTCCTACCCCAAGGACATCATCGCGATCGTCACGAGGGCAACCCATCTGGTGATTCGGCCTATTTTCTTTGCAATGCTGATCATTCTGCTGGCATTCATCCCAGTCTTTGCGCTCGGAGGGGAAGCGGGAAAGTTGTTCCATCCGCTCGCTTTCACCAAGACCTTTGCGATGGCAGGCGCGACCTTGCTCGCGCTGACACTTGTTCCCGTCCTCTCCTCGCTCTTGGTCAGAGGGCGACTTCATGACGAGGGGCAGAATCCCCTGATGATATTTTTCCTTGGTCTCTATCGACCCGCACTGGAGTGGGCTCTTGAGCATGGCAAGACCGTGGTGGCCGTGGCGGCGCTCATCCTGTTGGGCGCCCTCTGCTTGGGAAGCGGGATCGGATGGGATTTCATGCCTCCGCTGAACGAGCGGGCGATGCTTTTCATGCCGACGACCTTGCCCAGTGCCTCAGTGCCTGAGATCAACCGCATGATGGCTGCCCAGGACAGGATCCTCGCTTCCTTTCAGGAAGTGGAGAGCGTCGCGGGGAAGTTGGGACGCGCCGACTCAGCAACTGATCCGGCGCCCGTTTCGATGATCGAGACCACGATCATGCTCAAGCCAGTGTCACAATGGCGTCCCGGCATGACGCTCGAGAAGTTGCGGTTGGAGATGCTACAGAAGATGCAGCAGTTTCCCGGCTTCGTTCCTGCCTTCCTACAGCCGATCGAGAGCCGTATCCTGATGCTCAATACCGGCATTAGGGGACAGGTGGCCGTCAAGATCTTCGGCCCCGATCTGAAACGACTAGAAGAACTCGCTGTTTCCGTGGAAGGAATTCTTAAAGGAGTCCCAGGAGCGACCGATGTCTACGCGGAACGCGTCGTCGACACCCCGTATCTGGAGATTGCCTTGCGTCGCGACGATGCGGCCCGCTATGGCGTCCCTATCGAGGAAATCAACACCGCCATCGAGTGTGCCATCGGGGGAGGGACCTTGGAGACAACAATCGATGGGCGGCAACGCATACCGATCCGGGTCCGCTATCCCAGAGAGTTGAGGGGCGATCTTCCCACGCTGGAACAGGTGCTGGTGACCTCCACCCAGGGAGCAAGCGTTCCCATTTCAAAGGTGGCTGATTTTCATCTGACAACAGGCCCGGCGATGATCTCCAGTGAGAATGGGAATATGCGCGTCTTCGTACAGGCGAATGTACGCGACCGACCTCTTGCATCTTTTGTGGAGGATGCACAGCGTAAGGTTGCTGATCATCTCCAACTCCCCACGGGCTACTATATCGAGTGGGGAGGGCAGTATCAGAAGTTGCTTGCTGCTTCTCGGACACTGCTAGTGATCTGTCCGTTGGTGATTCTGATCATCTTTGCACTGCTCTATTTGACCTACCGCTCGTGGAAGGAAGCGGTTCATGTGCTGCTTGCCGTTCCCTTCGCCCTCTCCGGTGGCCTCTATTTGCAATGGTTGATGGGATATCACTTCAGCGTTGCAGTTGCCGTCGGATACATAGCCCTCTTTGGAACTGCCGTTCAGACCGGCATGATCATGGTCATTTATCTCAACGAGGCACTGGAGCGTAAACTCCAGGAGGCCGGTCCCTCCTTCAACATCCGAGATCTCAAGGCGGCGGTCCTCCAAGGGGCGCTCCTAAGACTCCGTCCCAAGATCATGACCGTGGCCACGATTGTGGCGAGTTTGCTGGTGATCCTACTTCCCGGATTTTCCGCGGAACGCACCGGCATCGAGATCATGCGACCCATCGCCGTTCCGGTGGTCGGTGGAATGATCAGTAGCCTCCTACATATCCTGATTGTCACTCCTGTGATCTTCTTCGCGCTTCGGAAGCGATCGCTTGGATTTCAAGGTCTTGAATTAGTCAAAACCCCCGGAATCTAGCGATTCATCGACGATTTTCAGCGGTTCGTCGATTTTATCTATTGCTGAGGCAATGAGTGGTTAAAAAAAATCAGATGCAAGTTTGTTGCCTTAATACTGGACGAAGAGTTAAGAGGCATGACTCCGTGATTCAGACACTGATAGCCATCGTGTTGCTGACCGTCATGTTGCAGCATGCCAGCGCGCAAGACCTTTATGTCGGATCCAACAGCTCCGGCGAGTCCACCAACTTTTCAAGCGGCACCAACAGTTACATAAATACCTATGTCGGCTATTCAAGCACCTCTTCCAATAACTCGCTCACGATAGGGAACACAAACACACTACTGACTAACTCGGGCGATGTTTACTTGGGATACATGGGCCCCAGCAACTCCATGGTGATTTCCAACGGAGCAACCGTTTCCGACTCGAATGGCTGGATCGGCTACAGTAATACGGCCTCGGGGAACTCTGCCCAGGTTAGTGATTCCAACTCCCTCTGGTCAAATGCTGCTGATATGACTGTCGGTGGTGATGGTAGCGGAAACAGCTTGGTTGTTTCCAACGGTGGTCAGGTAGCCGTGACAGGCGTAAGCAATGGCGCAGTCATTGGATTGAATGCCGGTTCTTCGAATAACTCGGTGTTGGTAACCGGTGCCGGTTCCACCATGACAAATGAGTCTGATCTCATCGTAGGATTCAGGGGTGGCGTAAACATGCTTGTAATTTCCAACGGGGGAACCGTTGCAGTGGATGGAAACAATTATGGCACCGTGATTGGTTTGAGTAACGAGGCAAACAATAACTCGATCGTGGTGACTGGTACCAATGCTAATGGGAATGCATCCACCCTAACGAATACTCAGGATCTCTATGTCGGCTACTCGGGTTTGAGTAATAGTCTTGCGATCAGCGGCGGTGCACAGGTTGCCAACTTCAATGGATTTATAGGCTACAGCAACATAGCATCGGGCAAC
>CAIZIQ010000044.1 GCA_903933015.1 uncultured Spartobacteria bacterium
CAATCAGACCTCACTCGGAGGGTATGCCACCTACGAGCTCGTCTACGAATTCGGCTACCGCATTAACCTGACCAAGTTTATGTACATCCAGCCCGATGCTCAGTGGATCATTAATCCGGGCGGCTCGGGTACCATCCCCAATGCCCTGGTGCTCGGGGCCCAGATCGGGGCCACATTTTAGCAAGACTCTGCCTTGCTAAAACGGGGCGGGCAGGTTGATGCCCATAAGACTGCTAGGTCAGGGAAAGGAAGCAAGGAAGCGACCTCCCTCCTCTGTTTCCTGAGTTTCTGAGTTCCAGATTAATCCTTCAGTGCACGCAAGGCGTGTCTCACCGTCTCCGCGCACGCCTTGGAGGCCGAGATTTCCACGAACTTGGCAAAGTCGATATGGGCACTCCCGTCAGCCGAGTCCGAGATGACGCGCACGACCCCGAGGGGAAGATCGGCAGCACGGCAAACCTGGGCCACGGCCGCCGATTCCATATCAACGCAGGAGGCCTTGGGGAGAGACTCCTGGACACGGGTGCGAGCCTCATTGCTTGAGAGGAATTGATCACCGCTGACGACGAGACCTTCAAAGACACGGGCATTTTCCAATCCAGGGGGTCTCTGGGCATGCAGCATTCCGCGTGCAGATTCAGCCATGAGATGCCTCAGGTCAGGGTCCGCATCGATCATTGAAAATCCCTCAAACGGGATTTCATGAAGCGGGAAGAGGGGGCGCGTGTCCATATCGTGCTGGACGAAGGAATCACCGATCACGATGTCGCCCACTTTGAGCCCTTCTGCGAGACCTCCCGAAACTCCCGTGACCAGGATCCGGGAGACTTTCGCATGACAGGCCAGTAGGGTGGCCGAGTGCGCGGCGTTCACCTTGCCGCATCCGCAGAGAACAATGGCGACGGGTTGCCCCTCCAAATGCCCGTAATGGATTTCCCTGCCGGCAATTTTCTCCGTGCGCTCGTGATCGAGGGAGGAGGCCAGATCCCGGAGTTCCGAAACCATGGCAGCGATGATCCCGGTGCGGTTATTCATGGTGAGGTGGATAGGAAGAGACGCAGTTCGTCACTGGGACTGAGCGCCGGGAGGTTATCCCTCGCTGTGGGTGACATCCCGGGTTTCAAACCGAGTAAATTCGTTCAGGAAGGTCAGGGGCACCTCCCCGGTGGGACCATTACGTTGCTTTGCGATGATCAGTTCGGACTCGCCTCCCTTTTCATCGCGGTCGTCGGCGTCCTTGGCATAGTAGGCCGCACGGTAGAGCAGTCCGACCACATCGGCATCCTGCTCGATCGAGCCCGACTCACGGAGATCGGAGATGCGCGGCTTTCCATCGCCACGGTCCTCGGACTTACGGTTAAGCTGGGCGAGGACGATGATCGGTATGCTGAGTTCCTTGGCAAGGGCCTTGATGCCGTTGGAGATCTCGGCGATTTCAATCTGGCGGTTTTCCTGGCCCCGTTTGGACGGGGAGCGCAGCAACTGGAGGTAGTCGATGACGATGAGTCCGATGTCATGCTTCTGTTTCAGCCGCCGCGCCTTGGCGCGCAGTTCCAGGATGCTCAGGCCGGCCGTGTCGTCGATGAACATCTTGGAATGGCCGTAGGCCATCGATGCCTTCACGAGATTCTGTTGCTCGACCTTGGTGAGGAAGCCGTTGCGGACCCCCTGCAGGTTGACCCTGGCGCGAGAGCAGAGAAGTCGTTGGACGAGTTGCTGGGCGCTCATTTCCAGGCTAAAGACCGCCACGGGGATGTTTTTATCCACGGCGACATGTTCGGCGATGTTCATGGCGAGCGCGGTTTTACCCATCGAGGGGCGCGCTGCAATCACGATCATTTCGCTCGGATGCATCCCGCTGGTCATGGTATCGAGCACCTTGTAGCCGGTCGGCA
>CAIZIQ010000045.1 GCA_903933015.1 uncultured Spartobacteria bacterium
AAGGCCTGGTGGAACGTGGTCAACTGGGATCAGGCCGAGCAGAATTATCAGACGGCTCTAAAGTAAGATTTCCCTCCCGCCAAAAAGGCCCTGCGTTCCTTGCAAAAGGACGCAGGGTCTTTTTTATGTCTTGAGAGATCGGCGGATAGCCTTGTTGGCCTGCATCGGAATAAATTATGGACGGCTATACCTCCAAATGGAGAAGTCGTTGGTTTCTAAAACTTTAGTTCCTGCATCGAATTGTTTTTCGAACTCAGGGAACCGGGTGTCGCCATCGATGGTTCTCGGCACTTTGGTGACGTAGAGTTCCTGAACCCTAGGGAGAAGGAGCCGGTAGATTTCCTCACCCCCGATCACGAAAAGGTCCCGGCCATCTGTCGGTTCTTGAATCTCTTCCAAGGAGCGAACGATGGTGATGCCAGCTATCTCCGGCATGGTACGGGAGAGGACGATGTTTTCCCTTCCGGGGAGCGGCCTGCCGATCGACTCGTAGGTCTTCCGTCCCATCAGGATGGCGTGGCCCATGGTTATCGCCTTGAAGAATTTGAAATCCTCGGGGAGATGCCACGGGATCGTGCCGGCATTCCCGATGACTCGGTTGACCGCCATAGCGACAATCGCTTTGATCATCTGGCTTGTTTTTTTGCCGTCATGCCGCGTTCTCGTACTTTGCGGTATGCCCAATACCGCTACCAGTCCTCGGCCTCGCCTGCCGCCAAAACTCCTGCGCCAGCAGGTGTGATCCGAATGCCGTTCCTGCTTTCCTGAGTTCCATATTAATTCCCTTCGGCCTTCAGCCTACACAGCGATGGGGGCCTTGATCGCGGGGTGGGGATCGTACCCTTCGAGGGTGAAGTCCTCGTAGCGGAAGTCCTCCAACTTGGTCACCTCGGGATTGAGAAGCATTTGTGGGAGCGGACGCGGTTCGCGTGAGAGTTGTTCGCGCGCCTGCTCGAGATGGTTCACGTAGAGATGGAGATCCCCGAAGGTGTGGATGAACTCCTTGGCCTTCAGGCCGCAGACTTGCGCCATCATCATGGTGAGCAGGGCGTAGGAGGCAATGTTGAAGGGAACACCGAGGAAGAGGTCGGCGCTTCGCTGGTAGAGCTGGCAGCTGAGTTCACCATTGGCCACGTAGAACTGGACGAGGGCATGGCAGGGAGCGAGGGCCATCTTGTCGATCTCACCGGGGTTCCAGGCGCTGACGATGTGCCGGCGGCTGTCGGGGTTTTTCTTGAGATCCTCAACGACGCGCGCGATCTGATCGATCTCGACACCCTCGGGGGTGCGCCACCGGCGCCACTGCGCGCCGTAGACGGGACCAAGATCGCCATTCGCATCAGCCCACTCGTCCCAGATGGTGACGCCGTTCTCTTTGAGATAGCCGATGTTGGTGTCCCCTTTGAGGAACCAGAGCAGCTCGTGGATGATGGAGCGGAGGTGAAGCTTCTTGGTGGTGAGGAGGGGAAATCCCTTGGTCAGGTCAAATCGCTCCTGGGCACCGAACACGGAGAGGGTTCCCGTGCCGGTGCGGTCATCCTTCTTCGTCCCGTGATCCAGGACGAGATTGAGGAGGCGCAGGTAGGGGGTCATCGCAACGGCGGCTGGGGCGCGGACCCTCTAGCCTTTGTAGACGCTGTCGGGATTGAAGAGGGGCTCTTCCTGCGGAGGCAGGTCGTTCCCCTCCTTGTCGAGCTCGACATAGAAGCAGCTGGCAAAGCCGGTATGGCAGGCGCCGCCGTGCTGCTCGACCTCAAAGAGGAGTGTGTCGCGGTCGCAGTCGACGAACCAACGGAGGATCCGCTGGGTGTGTCCGCTCGACTCACCCTTTTTCCAGAGCTTTTTCCGGGAACGGCTCCAGTAGTGCATATAGCCGGTCTCGACGGAGTGCTTCAGCGAGTCTTCGTTCATCCAGGCCATCATGAGCACACGGCCCCCTGCGGCGGCGCTCTCCTGCACGATGGCAGGAATGAGACCGCGGTCGTCATATTTGAGATTCAACTGCATACATCCATTTCGGATTCGCGAAGCCTTCTGCGCAAGAAGATTCGCGATTGCCGTTCATCAAACGATTTCGGAGGATCGCCCCGTGTCTATTGCCGTCATCACCGAACCACGCTACCGCTACCATGAGGTGGCTCCGGAGAGCATCTCCGTACCGGTGTCGGAACTCTTGAAGCGATTGCCTTCCGCCTGCCGGGGTGAAGGGGATCCCGGTAACTGCAGGGTGGATCTGCCGTGCGGGGAGCTTCTCGGGGGAAATACTCCCCGTCTCAGGCTGGGGCAGCTCCAGGAGCTGCTTCCTGATTTCGTGAGGATTCCTGAGGGTGGAAATCGAGAGGAGCTTCTCTCGCTGCCAGGTGGTTGGCTGGCCCTGCATTTTCATCTGAAGTCGGAACGGATACCCCTCGGCTCAGATGCGGCGGAGGCCGA
>CAIZIQ010000046.1 GCA_903933015.1 uncultured Spartobacteria bacterium
ACAGAGGAACAACCGGATCGTCACCTTTCCACTGAAATGCGCTGTGCAATTCTGGGTGATATTCATGGCAATCTTCAAGCGCTGGAGGCGGTGCTTGCCGACGCTTGGGAGTATGGGTGCACCGAGTTCCATTGCCTAGGGGATGTCGTTGGTTACAACGCAAACCCCAGCGAGTGCCTTGAGATCGTCAGGAATCTCCCCGGGGCATGTGTTCTCGGAAATCATGATCAGGCGGCCTTCGGAGAGTATTCCCTTGAAGGATTTAGTTCCTCCGCCTCGGTATCCCTGGAGTGGACTAGGGGTGTCTTGAACGCTGATCAGAAGGCCTGGCTTGGATCCCTACGGCTGCAACGCCAGATCAGGAAGACGACACTTGTTCATGCAACTCTCGATTCTCCTGAATCCTGGGGATATGTCCGAACGGACTTCGAGGCCCAACTGAGCCTCGCCTGTCAACGGACACCGCTCTGTTTCATCGGGCATACTCATGTTCTCAAGAGTTTCGGGCAGGATGTGGGGGAGATGCTGCTCTTTGAAAATGTCGATGGGGTCGAACTTCCCAGATCGCCCAAGCTGCTGATCAATGCCGGATCGGTTGGGCAACCGCGTGACGGCGACTGGAGAGCCGCCTACATGATCCATGATGAGGAGAGTGGCGGTCTTTGGCTCCGACGTGTGGAATATGATGTTGAGTCTGCAAGCAGGGCCGTCCTGGCAGCGGGGCTTCCAAGTAAGCTGGCTGAGAGACTCCATAAGGGGGCATAAAGGAGGGCGCTGAGGATCATGAATACACCGAAACGCATCCTGCTGGTGAAGCCCAGTTCGCTTGGCGATGTGATCCATGCGCTTCCGGTTGTTTCGGCCATCCACCGTCACTGGCCTGAGGCCGAGGTGCGTTGGCTTGTTCATCCGGCTTGGCGTTCCCTTGTGGAGCATCATCCCGGTGTCTCGGGAACGGTGCTCTTCCCTCGGGAAAAATTCCGAGGTGCTGGTGGATGGATTCGTTCGATCGCTTGGATGCGGACCTTGTCGGATTGGAGGCCGGACTTGGCGATCGATCTCCAGGGGCTGCTTCGGAGTGCTCTTTTTGCACGGCTTTCGGGAGCCTCTCGTGTCGTGGGACTCTCTGATGCACGGGAGGGGGCGCGTCTGTTCTATAGTGAATGGGCCACCGTTAAACGCGGTGATCATGCCGTGAACCGCTATCTCTCCGTACTCGACCCTCTTGGAGTGCCTCGCCCCACCTGTCCCGTATTCGATCTTCCCGAGGGAAATCTTCCGAAGGGTTTTTCCACCTCAACCCCCTACGTGGTGATCCACCCCTACGCCCGAGGTAAGGGGAAGAGCCTTGCTCCGGATCTGATCAAGTCGTTTGGAGCAGGCGCCGCGAGTCATCGAGTTGTGATGGTGGGGAGAGGGGGCTTTGAAAAGGGTCATAGTGATTGGCCGAAAAACATTGAGGACTGGAGTAACCGCACAGACCTCCTCGAACTCACGGCCATCCTCCGGGGAGCCTCGTTCATCATCAGCTCAGACAGTGGTCCCATGCATCTGGCTACGGCACTACATCCGAAAAAAACACTGGCGATCCATCTCTGGAGTGATCCTTTGAAGGTGGGTCCTTGCTCTCGGGAGTCATTGGTATGGAAAAATGGCCGTATCAGCCGGGTTTCCTCGTTAGATGATTTCTGGCGAGCCGAAGGAAGAGCTCCCACAGCGAGCGAGATGGAGGAACTCGGTCGGCTTGCGACTGAGAAAAGTTAGAAGGAAAAAGGAAAAGTAAAAAAACGAGAGGCAATCGCAGCATGCGATACACAAGTTAAAAAGTTGATCCGATCGGTTCACTTTCTCACCTTTCGGCCACTTCTTCATTTTTCATTCTGACTTTTGCCTTAAGATCTTCTAATGGGTTTTTCCACACAGATCGATTCGGCTTTATCAACCCCCTCTGCGGAGCTGAGGGCCTTTCGTCGTTTGCTGGATCCATGCGACGATAGGGGACTGGAGGAACTGGCCCGTTGCTCAGCATCCGTGACGCGTCGCCATTTTGGGAAAACGATGCGGATGTTCGCTCCACTCTATCTTTCCAACGAGTGCAT
>CAIZIQ010000047.1 GCA_903933015.1 uncultured Spartobacteria bacterium
CGACGTATCAGCCGAGGGATTGAATGTACTGCTGTTACCGATCGTACCGGCAACATACGCGGGATTGTTACCGACGTTGCGATAGCGCCAGTAGGACTGGAAGGTCAGACCTTTGAGACCGTCGATATCAAACAGCTTGCCGAAGTTGAGAATGGCGCTGAGCTTTTCTTCGTTGACGAAGTTGTTATTGGCAAGGCCGCTGCCGGAACCATAACCACCCATAGTCTGGCTGTACCATTCCTGCTTGGCACTGCCGGTGATGGTGAGGCCGTGATCCTGGAGAGGATAGCCGAGACCAAACCAGTTGCCGAGGGCGCTGGAGCCGTTCCACCACTTGCTGATGTCGGTGTTGATGTCGGCCAAGAGGTTGTTACCGGAAGAGGCAACCGAGGGCTGCGGATTCTTCCCATCGGTCTGCGCAAGCGCAGTGGAAGCAGTCGAGAGGGCGATGCCCGCAAGACTTGCGAGGAGTACGTTTTTGAGTTTCATGGTTGGTTTGTTTTGACGGTGAATGGTTTTTTGCGTCGCGCGGAATTTATCTTGGCTTCACGAATCATCAACATATCGAATGTGACAATTCCGTCACACTGACGCCCCCCCCATTGCCTGGGAAACGAAGCCATAAAAAAAACCCTCGGAGACAGTGCCTCCGAGGGTTTTGAGTAGTTTGTCTTATGAAGACCCTCTGGAGAGGGACGTCATCGCAATCGGATGATTAGGCGGCAGGGGTACCTCCTGCAGCTTGGTCACGCTCTTTCATTGCGGCCTTGCGGCTGAGCTTCACGCGCCCCTTGTCATCGACACCGATGCACTTGACCCAGATCACGTCACCGTTCTTGACGACATCCTCGACCTTGTTGACGCGCATGTCAGCGAGTTCGGAGATATGAACGAGTCCGTCCTTGCCGGGAAGGACCTCGACGAAGGCACCAAACTCCTTGATGGAGACGACGGTACCTTGGTAGATCTCGCCGACGGTGATCTCCTTGATCATGCCCTGAATGATCTCCTTGGCACGCTTCAGGCTCTCACCATTGCTCGAGTAGATGTTCACGGAGCCGTCATCCTCGATATTAATCTCGGCACCCGTCTCGGCGACGATGCTCTTGATGGTCTTCCCGCCGGGGCCGATGATGAGGCCGATCTTGTCCTGAGGAACCTTCACGGTCTCGATGCGCGGGGCATACTTGCTCATCTCGCTGCGGTGAGCGGGGAGCGTCTGTTTCATGTGATCAAGAATGAGTCCGCGATTCTTGCGGGCATCATCGATCGCGGCAGCCATGAGTTCGTGGCTGATGCCCTTGAGCTTCAGGTCGAGCTGGAATCCAGTGACTCCGGCCTCGGTTCCGCAGAGCTTGAAGTCCATGTCGCCGAAGTGATCCTCACTGCCGATGATGTCGGTGAGCAGGGTATGGCGGGTGAGCTTGCCCTGGTCATCATTCTCGGTGACAAGACCGACGGAGATACCGGCAACAGGACGCTTGAGAGGAACACCCGCATCGAGGAGCGCGAGCACACCGGCGCAGACGGAGGCCATTGAGGTGGAACCGTTGGACTCCATGACCTCGCTGGTAACGCGCAGGGCGTAGGGGAACTCCTGCTGACTCGGGATAACCGGGAAGATGGAGCGCTCAGCAAGGGCGCCATGACCGATTTCACGGCGGTTCTGACCACCGAAACGGCCGGTTTCTCCAACGCTGAAGGGAGGGAAGTTATAGTGAAGCAGGAAGCGCTTCGTGGTCTCTCCTCCACCGTAACCGTCGATCATCTGGGCCTCATCGGAAGTAGCCAGAGTGGCAAGGGCCATGGCTTGGGTCTCTCCACGGGCAAAGAGAGCCGACCCGTGAGCGCGGGGCAGGACGGTGGTCTCGCTGGAGAGCTGGCGGAGCTCGTTCAGGTTACGACCATCGCAGCGCTTCTGCTTATCAAGGATACTGACGCGGAAGGCTTTCTTCTGGAGGTAATCGAATGCCTGGGAGATCTCGAAAGAAGTCGCCGCGGGGTGCTTCTCGAGGATCTTGGCCTTCACTTCCTCCTTGAGGGCTCCGACGGCCTTGCCGCGGGCAACCTTGCTGGGGGTGTAGAGGGCTGCCTCGATCCGGTCACCAGCCACTTGGTAGGCGATCTCGAGCAATGCCTCGTCGACATTAAGGAGGGTGAACTCGCGCTTAGGCTTGCCAGCCTTGGCGATCAACTCGTTCTGAGCGGCAATGATCGGGCGGGTCTGCTCGCGGGCGAAATCAAGAGCCTTCTTGAAGTCATCCTCGGGAAGTTCGTTGGCGGCACCTTCGATCATGATGACCTGTTCGCCATCGCCGACATAGACGAGGTCGAGGTCACTGTGCTCACGCTCGGCGTGGGTGGGGTTCACAACAAACTCACCGTTGATACGGCCGACACGAACGGCTGCAATCGGCTTCTCGAACGGAATGTCCGAGACGCAGAGGGCTGCGGAGGCTCCATTGATGGAGAGGATATCCGGATCGATCTGGCCATCCGCGGAAAGCAGGATGCTGATGATTTGGGTGTCGTAGAAGTAGTTTTTAGGGAAGAGCGGACGGAGTGGGCGATCCGTCATGCGGGCGGTTAGGATTTCCTTCTCGCTCGGACGACCCTCACGCTTGAAGTATCCGCCGGGGAACTTACCCACGGCAGCAGCTTTCTCCTTGTAATCGACGGTTAAGGGGAAGAAATCCTGTCCTTCCTTGACGGAGGTGGCGGAAACGGCGCTAACGAGGACGATGGTCTCGCCGGAACGGACCATGACTGCCCCATCAGCGAGCTTGGCAATTTTGCCAGTTTCGAAGCTAAGGGGATTCTGGCCGACATTGGCCGTGACAGTTGTGTGTGACATATTCTTGATGTTGTTGGGGTGGAGTGCGTGGATCCGTCAGGGGCGCAAACAGTGTTGAGCGCCCGGAATGCGGATGGCACCCGGAATGGATGCCTGCACGGGTGGTATTATTGAGTTGGTACGCTCTTCCAGAGAGGAAGAGGAAGAGGAAGTTAAGGGTCGGAAGATTTCCCTATTTCATGAGCCAGACTGAGAACCCCTGTTCCGATCCTTTCCGATAAGATCAGAGGTCAAATTCCGGCTCAACGGGAAATACCCGCAACCTTGGAGCTCCGTTACTTGCGCAGATTCAGCTTCTCGATGATCGCCTGATAACGCTCGCTGGCGGTATCCTTGAGGTAATCGAGAAGGCGGCGGCGCGTGGCAACCATCTTGAGAAGGCCGCGACGGGATGAGTGATCCTTGGCATTGCCTTTCAGGTGCTCGGTCAGGGCGGTGATCCTCTGGGTGAGGGTGGCCACCTGGACATCGGCGCTGCCGGTGTCCTTCTCATGCAGCCGGAGTGCTGCGATTTCTGCTGTTTCGGTTGTCGTCATATTTTTTTGAAGGCCGGAATGTTAGCCCGCCCCGGCTTGGTTAGCAAGGAGTTTCCGGAAAATGCCGTTGCTGAGTTCCTCATGCGAATCATTGAGCAAGCAATCAGTTCCTGATTAGTATCCTCTTCTTTTTACCATGTCCGAACCTTCTTCCGAACTTTCCAAGGCCTACACCCCAGGTGATGTCGAGACCATCTGGTATGATCGTTGGTGTGACTCCGGTTGTTTCACCGCCGATCCCACCTCCTCCGCTCCAGCCTACTCGATTGTCATCCCACCGCCGAATGTCACCGGCATCCTGACCCTCGGTCACGTTCTTAATAATACCCTCCAGGACATCCTTGCCCGACGCGCCCGCCAGACCGGGCACGAGGTCCTCTGGCTCCCCGGCACCGACCATGCCGGGATCGCCACCCAGACGGTCGTCGAACGCCAGCTCCGCAAGGAGGAGAAAAAGACCCGCCACGACGTGGGCCGGGAGGAATTCCTCAAGAAGGTCTGGGAGTGGAAGGAGAAGCATGGCGGCATCATCATCGGACAGCTTCAGAAACTCGGTTGCTCCTGTGACTGGTCCCGTGAGCGCTTCACCATGGATGAGGCCTATGCGCGCAAGGTTCAGGAAGTCTTCATTGATCTCCACAAGAAGGGCCTCATCTACCGAGGCAAGCGGATGGTGAACTGGTGCCCCGTCTCCCTCACCGCCCTGAGTGACGAGGAAGTGATTCCCAAGAAACAAAAGGGTTACCTCTATCACTTCAAGCTTGAGGTCGTGGAGGCGCCTGACACCTGGCTGGAGATCGCAACCACCCGTCCCGAGACCATCATGGGCGATACCGCAATTGCTGTGAATCCCAAGGACAAGCGCTACGCCCATCTGATCGGGAAGCATGTGCGGCGTCCCCTCCCCCTCAATGTCGAGGCACTCCTGCCGATCATCGGTGATGAGGCGGTCGATTTCGAATTCGGCACAGGTGTCCTGAAGGTCACTCCGGCCCATGACAAAGCCGACTACGAGATCGGGGCACGTCACAATCTCCCGGTCATCGATATCATGAATGCCGACGGCACGCTGAATGACCTCGCCGGAGAGGGATTCGCCGGCCTCGACCGCTTCGAGGCTCGCGTCGAGGCTGTTGAGCGCCTGAAGGAACTCGGACTCCTGACCAAGGAAGAACCGTACGAGAACAATGTCGGCTTCAGCGAGAGGGCCGATGTCCCGGTCGAACCTCGCCTCAGCGAGCAATGGTTCCTGAAATATCCCAAGACCGTCGAGGCCCGCGACGCTGTCCGCAATGGGCTGATCCGCTTCTTCCCCTCCCGCTGGGAGAAGGTCTACGATCACTGGCTCGAGAACATCCAGGACTGGTGCATCAGCCGTCAGCTCTGGTGGGGACATCGAATTCCGGTCTGGTACGCCCCTCAGGGAGTTTCCGAGGATCCCCGGATACAGATCGAGTCCCCGGGCGAGGGATGGACCCAGGATTCCGACGTGCTGGACACCTGGTTCTCTTCTTGGCTCTGGGCCCATGACACGATGGACGACGCCGTCCGTGCTAAGTTCTATCCTACGAGCGTGCTGGTCACTGGTCCGGATATCATCTTCTTCTGGGTGGCCCGCATGATCATGGCGGGACTCGAATACACAGGGGAGATCCCCTTCCGCGACGTCTACTTCACCGGCATCATCCGCGACAAATCGGGCCGCAAGATGTCAAAGAGCCTCGGCAACTCGCCCGACCCACTCGATCTGATCGCCAAGTACGGAGCCGACGGCCTGCGCTTCGGCATCATCCGGGTTGCACCACAGGGGCAGGACATCAAGTTCGATGAAAAACAAATCGAGGAGGGGCGTAACTTTGCGAACAAGCTCTGGAATGCCGCCCGCTTCCGCGAGATGCACGGGGCATGCACCCCGACCCCGGATCTTTCCGGACTCGAGCTGCCCGATATCGCCATTCATCTGCTCGACAGGTTCGACACGATGCATGCGTCGCTTCGGGAGGCATACACCGACTACCGCTTTCACGAAGTCGCAGGCCTTCTCTACGACTTCTTCTGGGGTGACTACTGCGACTGGTTCGTCGAGGCGGCCAAGCCGATCCTCCATGGAGAGGATGCTGCCGCGAGGACAGCCATCCTGATGACGATGGATGTCGTGCTCTCGGGATTCCTGCGTTTGCTCCACCCCCTCATGCCTCACCTCACCGAAGAGCTCTGGAAGCGCCTTGGTTTCCAGGCGCCCGCTTCAGCTTCGGGAACCGGTTCCCGCGAGGGGTTCCTCCTCTATACGGAAGCACCAAAGGAGGCCCTAACAAACGGCATCGCACCCGAAATAATCTCCGCGGCACGCACCCGCACCACGGCTCTCTATTTGGCAATCCATGCGGCCCGCAACCTCCGTGCGGAATTCAAGATTCCATCCCAGCAGCAGGTCCGCTTCCTGATTTCGGCCAAGGAAACAATTGCACCCATCGGCAAGTCCATCTTTGCCTCACTCACCCGTGCATCCGAAGTGGAACTTCTGACGGGAGCCGCTCCCGCCGGCACCCCGAGCGTGGTCACCGATCTTGGCACGATTTACCTACCCCTGGAGGGACTGGTCGATCTGGAAGCCGAGCGGACACGCATCTCCGGAGAGATCGTGAAGGTGGAGGCCGAGTTGACCAAGGTGAATGCCAAACTCGCCGACCCGACCTTCGTGGAAAAAGTTCCGGCTGCCGTCCTCGAGGATCATCGCCAGCGCCATGCCAAGTGGAGCGAGAAACTGGAGACCCTGAAAACTACGCTGAAAACGCTTGGTTAGAATTCGGAGATATTGAATCTGGAAAGCAGGAAAACAGGAAAGGAATCCCTTGAGATTTGATTTTAGATTGGGAAGACCGATTGCTTTCTACCTTTGACTTTTTCCCTTTTCACTTTTCACTTTCCCCATGTCCTCTCCCCTTGATCGCCTCTTTGTCTTCATCATGGCCGGGGGGAGTGGGGAGCGTTTCTGGCCGGCTAGCCGCACGGCCACCCCAAAGCACCTGCTGAAGCTTTTGGGTGATCAGACCTTGCTGGAACAGACGGTGCGTCGTTTCGAAGGAGTCGTTCCGTTCGAGCAGATCTTCATTCTCACCAATGTTGCCCAGATCGAGGCCACCAAGGATGCCGTTTCCTTCTTACCCGCCGCCAATATCATTGCCGAACCGGCCAAGCGTGACACTGCTCCCGCGGCCGCCCTTGCCACGGGCATCGCAAAAAGCAGACGCTCCGATGCGATCGTTGCGCTCTTCCCTGCGGATGCCATGATTCATGATACAGTGACCTTTGGCAGGCAGTTGCAGGAAGCCGTCACTTTTGTTTCGAAAAATCCCTCCATTCTCACCTTCTCGATCACTCCCACCCACGCATCAACCGGCTTCGGTTATCTCCAACTAGGGGCAGTTGTACCCTCCAACAACTCCACCCGAATTGTTGCTGTGGAACGCTTTATCGAGAAACCCGACACCGACCGTGCGCAGGAATTTTTCATTGGCAAGAAACATGGCTGGAATGCAGGAATGTTTCTCTGGCAGGCGGATACTTTTCTGAGCGAATGCCGAAAGCATCAACCGGAACTCGAAAAGTTCATTCTCGGATTCCCTGCTTCGGGATCGCTCGCCGACTATCTGGCTGAGACATTTCCAAAATTGCCCAAGATCTCCGTCGACTTCGCCATCATGGAAAAAGCGGCCAGCGTTGTGGCCGCCATCTCTGAATATGACTGGGATGATGTCGGCTCCTGGACAGCACTCCCCGACCATCTCGGCCAGGATGCCCAAGGAAATACCCTTCGTGGCCCCGTTGTCACTCTCAACTCCGGCCGCAACATCGTGATCGCCGGAAAGCGGACCATCGCCCTCTGCGGCGTGAGCGACCTAGTCGTCGTAGAGACCGACGATGCAGTCCTCGTCTGCCATCGCAACGCGGTTCAGGATATCAAAAATCTCCCACTCCCCCCCGAACTGAAATAAGGGCGGAAAGGCCAGAGAGGCTGTAGGGATTTAGACTGAAGACTGTTAGGTCAGAGCCCGAAAACCTCGCGCGGAGGCGCGGAGAACGCAGAGAGTACTAATTCAGGGATATCTGAGAAATCGTTCCAATCCCTATACCCAGAGGAGACTCAAGGCTTGGAAGATTGGATGCAGCGCTAGGCGCGAGAGCGAAGCTGTAGTGAACTACTGCGAGCGAGCAGCAACAACGCGCGGGGCCAAAATCCCAAGCCTCTACTGAAACTAAAGTTTGAGCTTGGGGCCGGTGAGACCTAGCCACTGCTTGGTCTGCTCCGGTGTCAACACATGGAGCATACTCCGCGACGTGGTGCGGAGATTGCGATGCAGGTCGATATCGCGGCGGAAGGCGGAGATCTTTCCGGTATTGAACTTCGCATTGATCTCCGCAGCCTTGGCCACGTCCACGGCATGGATCTCGGAGAGTTTCTTTGCCTGTTCCGGGGTGATTCCCAGAAGTTTCTGCTCAGTAGCGGATGTGAGGATGGCACCTCCGAGCATCTGGCGTTCGATCTGGCGAAGGCGCTGCTGCTGGGTCGAATTAAGAACGTTCAGGGCCCTCTGATTATACTTATGCCGGAGTGCCTTAATGTCTGCGGCGGCCTTGGGGGCTGCTTTAGCATCATTCAACCCAATGGCCGCGATCACGCTCACCTTGGCTTTGTATTCGGAACGAATCGCATCAAGAAGAGCCACCTGGAGGGAGGAAATCTTGAGATCCTGCCTCACGGGCTCCAACCCCAGCAGCACTGGCACGGAGGAGGGGCTGTCGGGGTTAACCTTCGCGGAGAGAAGGTTAGAACCAGTCAGCAGGAGTGCTGTTGCCAGAAGGAGCGTGGTGCGTTTCATGAAGGTCGGGTCCGTGAAATTTCGGGTCGTTACTTCGCCGTGGCAATGATCTTCTCCAACTGGACGATATCGGCAGCGAACTTGCGGATACCCTCGGCCAGCTTATCAGTGGCCATGGCATCCTCATTCAGAAGCCAGCGGTAGGTCTTCTCGTCGTGGCCAATCCTCTCGATCTGCATCTCCTTGGCGAGTTCAGGGCTCAGAACGCGTGTGATGGAATCATTGGATGCCTCGAGCTTCTCAAGAATGTCAGGGCTGATGGTCAGGAGGTCACAACCAGCAAGGGCAACGATCTCACCTGTGTTGCGGAAGCTGGCACCCATGACCTGGGTGTCGTAACCGAACTTCTTGAAGTAGTTGTAGATGTTATGGACCGACTGGACACCGGGATCCTGAAGTCCGGAGAATTCCTTGCCGGTAGTCGCCTTGTAGTAGTCATAGATACGACCGACAAAGGGAGAGATCAGGCGCACCTTAGCCTCGGCACAGGCAACGGCCTGGGGCATCGAGAACATGAGGGTCAGATTGCAGTTGATCCCCTCCTTCTGGAGGATCTCTGCGGCTCGGATGCCCTCCCAGGTCGAGGCGATCTTGATGAGAACGCGCTCGCGGGAAGTACCACCACCCTCGTAGAGGCCGATGAGGTATCGGGCCTTTTCCAAGGTTCCCTCGGTGTCAAAGGAGAGACGGGCGTCCACCTCGGTGCTGACGCGTCCGGGAACGATCTTCAGGATCTCACGCCCAAAGAGGATGAGCGTGTCGTCGATGACTTTCTTGTAAAGCGCTGAACCGGAGAGACTGGATCCCTTGTTGTCCGCGATCGCTTTGTCGAGCAGGAGGCGATATTCAGGCTGGAGTACCGCCTTGAGGATGAGCGAAGGGTTTGTGGTTGCATCCTGAGGCTGGAACTTCTTGATCTCCGCAAAGTTGCCGGTATCGGCGACAACGGTGGTGAATTTCTTGAGTTCCTGGAGTTGGTTATTGCTCATATCGTATAAGTGTTGGTCGCTATGTCGCCGGAAAGCAATTCCTGAATTGTGACAAAGGATGGAGATGAAGCCTAGAGGTGCTCTTCTCCCCGAAGGCTACGGAGATGGATGGTCTTTGCCTCCAGATCGTGCACCGCACGGATGTAGCGGACGGTTCTGCTGCGTGACCGCATCAGAATGGAGTGGGTAATGGCCGTCTTGCCGATCAGTTTCACTCCCGGAAGCATCGGACTGTCACTGATGCCGGTGGCACAGAAGAGTGCACTCTCACCATGAACAAGGTCATCGGCACGATAGACTCGTGCGAGGTCGGCGGGCGTAACGGTTTTCAGAAGATCAGTCCTCTCCTCATCGTCCCGGGGCCACATTCTCACCAGGATGTCTCCCCCTAGGGCTTTCAGCGCTGCCGCCGTCAGGATTCCCTCGGGGGCGCCCCCCCTGCCGACATAAAGATCGATTCCCGAGTCGTGCAAAGAGGGGGCGACCGCAGCCGTGATGTCACCATCGGCAATCAGACGCAGGGAGGCAGCCGCCCCGCGCACGGCATCGGTGTAAACCTGGTTCCTAGGACGGTCGAGCACGGTGACAACGAGTTCCCCGAGTCGCTTCCCAAGGGCTTTGGCGACTTGTTCAAGGGTGTGTTCAAAGGGGTCATCAAGCGAAACCGGTGCAATCAGGCCATTACCGATGCATCGTGCCACCCGCGCTCCATAGGAAAGCTTCTCCACATAAAAACTGGGTATATTCACCATGCTCCTTTTGCTTCCTTCCGGAACTAAGGCAGCAGCCATGACGGAAATGGAGTTGGGCATCCCCTTGGAGATGTTACTGGTGCCATCGATCGGATCGAGCGCGATGTCGAAGCGGGGATCGCCCTCACCCCAACGCCCCAGCCTGTCTCCAAGGAAGATCCCCGGCGCGTTGTCCTTGATTCCTTCACCGATCACAACCTCTCCGCTGATGTCAACCAAGTCGAAGACTCCCTTGATCGCGTCGCAGGCAGCTTCATCCGCCGCCTCCTTGTTACCGCGTCCCATCCACTGCATGGAATGAAGAGCCGCGTTTTCAGTGGCACGGACGAACTCGAATTCAAACGTCCTCTCGACGTCATTGATATCAAACTTCATTGGGGGGCAGGGCTGAGGAAACCGGGGAATCAACCAATTGATGCGCGGATGAAGTCCCGGAAGAGCGGGTGCGAGGCATTGGGCTTGCTGAGGAACTCGGGGTGGAATTGGACGGCCACGTACCAAGGGTGATCCTTGAGTTCGATGATCTCAACAAGCGTCCCGTCGGGGGATGTCCCTGAAAAGACCAATCCCTTTGCCTCCATCTGCTCGCGGTAGTCGCTGTTGAATTCGTAGCGGTGGCGATGACGCTCGGCGATCTCCGTGTGGCCGTAGATGGCATGAGCCAGAGACTGGGTTTTCAGCAGGGCCGGCCAGGAACCAAGACGCATGGATCCTCCCTTGCCGGTGACTTTTTTCTGTTCGTCGAGCAGAGCTATCACGGGATGAGGGGTCTCCTGATCGAATTCGGTGCTGTTCGCCCCGGCCAACCCGCAGACATTGCGGGCAAATTCGATCGAAGCGATCTGCATGCCCAGACAGATCCCAAAATAGGGGATGCTGTTCTCTCGGGCATACCGAGCGGCTGCGATTTTCCCCTCGGTGCCGCGATCACCGAAGCCACCGGGGACAAGGATTCCGGAAACACCCTTAAGATGCTTCTCGGCACCCTCGGCCTCGATTTCCTCGGCATCCACGATCACGAGATCAACCCCACAGTCATTGGCACCACCGGCATGGCACAAGGCCTCGTAAATGCTCTTGTAGGCATCCTGAAGTTCGACATATTTGCCCACCACGGCAATTTTCACTCGGCGTGAAGGATTGACGATGGAGCGGACAATCTTCTTCCAGCTCTCCATGTCGGCGGGAGGGGTGTCGAGATGCAGGAGTTTACAGACCTTCTCATCCAACCCCTCGGCCTGGAGCATGAGGGGGAACTCGTAGATGCTGTTGTCGACATCACGCGCCTCGATGACCGCATTCACGGGAACATTGCAGTATAGAGAAAGCTTCTCGCGCACCTCGGTTTCGAGGGGCTTCTCGGTACGGCAGAGGAGTACCTGCGGTTGCAGACCGATTTCGCGGAGCTTGGCGACGCTCTGCTGGGTCGGCTTGGTCTTTAGTTCACCCGCCGCCTTGATGAAAGGAACCAGAGTGACATGGATGATGATAGCGTTCTCAGGGCCAACCTGTAGAATGAACTGGCGAATTGCCTCAAGGAAGGGGAGCCCCTCGATGTCACCGGTGGTACCTCCGATCTCGGTGATCAGGATGTCGGCATTGCCAACCTTCTCGAAGCTCCTGATACGACGCTTGATCTCATCCGTGATATGAGGGATTACCTGAACGGTCTTCCCCAGGTAGTCGCCACGACGCTCGTTGGAGAGTACCGTCTCGTATACCTGACCGCTGGTCAGGTTGTTTTCACGGGTGAGAACACACTTGGTGAATCGCTCGTAGTGCCCGAGATCGAGATCGGTCTCCGCGCCGTCGGCAAGGACATAAACCTCCCCGTGCTGGAGCGGATTCATCGTTCCGGGATCGACATTGAGATAGGGATCCAGCTTCTGAAGAGTCACACGAAGCCCCCGGTGTTCCAAAAGAGTCCCGAGAGAGGCGCCGGCAAGCCCCTTGCCGAGCGAACTGACCACACCACCCGTCACGAAAATATACTTCATGGGTTAGGGATCATAGAGAGACACGGCGGAAAATCCAGCACGGCCGTTGCCTTGGCGAAAGATTTCGCACAAAGCCCCACGGAGACTCGTTCAAAGATCAGAACGGGATACCCAAGAGACCTGAAAAAAGCTCCCGACGACGACCGTGATCCTCATCGCTTAGCACCGAAACCATGGCTCCCGGATTGATTTCCGGAATCTCCACCCAGGAACGGCATCCGCCGAATCGTGCCTCCATGGGGAAACTGACCGGCGGTTCCAGTCGATAGACACGAACAAAAGCGACATGAATCCCAATCCTTCCATGAGAGCTGGAGTCACTCCCTTTTTGATCGTCATAAACAAAGCGTTCTTCGATCACCGAAGGGGCCAGCACATGCAGTTCCTCCAGTCGATGCACGGCCTCCTTGTCGGTAATCCGACCACTCCATTCGACCGTTACCGCAAAACTCACCACCACCTCTCCGGGAACCTGTTCAGGAAGTACAACTTCCTGATTCCGGACCTTTTCCACCTGACCATGGAACCATGTCGGAAAGAGATAAAACTCGGGTTCTCGGAAAGCAAAACCTGCTTGGCCCTCGGCAATGCCACCTTTGCGCAGGATGACACTTTGCTGCCCCTTTCCAAGGGCATCGCATACCAAAGCCCATTCTTTAAAGGCAACAGCCATTGCCATCAATTAAGCACATCAGCTGCTGTCAAAAAGTAAATTTCGTGTCGGATCGTTCTGGATGCTTGGCATCCGATGTTCCGACCACTCAAAATATAACGATGCGCCACGCCTTTGACCTGCACCTCCACACCTACTACTCGGCGGATGCATGTGGTTCTCCCGAGGCCATGATCGAGGCCGCCAAACGCCGTGGCCTGAGCGGCATCGCCGTCACCGATCATAACACCTGCGAGGCTGTGGACCACCTGACGCGAGCTGGGCTCATGCGTCCTGACGGTGAGGCCGTTGAGGGATTTCTGATCATTCCCGGCGTGGAAGTCTCCACGGCCGACGGCCATCTTCTTTGCCTCGGAGCCACCCTGCCGCAGATGAAGGGCAAACCGGCCATCGAGGTGGTGGCGGCAATCAGGGAGAGGGGAGGCATCGCAATCGCTCCTCATCCCTATGACTCCTTCCGTGCAGGGATACGCGAGAGTATTCTGGATCAACTCGACCTGGCGGCCCTCGAGACCTTCAATGCGGCGGTCAGCATGAAGGGATTCAACAAAAAAGCCCGCGCCTACGCTGCCCAGCGGGGTCTGGCCGCCACGGCCGCCAGCGACGCGCACCATGCCTCGGCAGCGGGAATCTGCTCCACTGCCTATGAACTCGAGAAACTCACGGTAGCCTCCGTTCTTGAGGCAATCCCCAAGGGTGGGCTGCTGGATGAGAATTACCTCCCCTTTTCCGAATCGATGAAGAAGAACCTCGGCAACTGGTTCCGCGTCTTCAATCCCTCCCCCAAGCCGACCTCAAAAACTTAAAGCTGAGGCGCAGGAAAAAGCCCCCTTTTCCCCTCTTAAACCTTCATCCTCCAAACCCCTTTTATGATCGAAAAACATCTCGTACAAATCACCAAGGAACTCGGCCTTCAGGCCCGTCAGGTCGCCGCCACCGCGGTGCTACTCGAAGAGGGGGCTACCGTTCCCTTCATTGCACGCTACCGCAAGGAACGCACCGGTGAGCTCGATGAGGTCAAGATCACAGAGATCCGTGACCGCCTGGAGCAACTCGAGACGCTCGATAAACGGCGCGAGTCCATCATTGCCTCCCTGGATGAACGCAAGCTCCTCACCGAGGAGCTTCGCGCCAAGGTTGAGACGGCCTCCACACTCAACACTCTCGAGGATATCTACCTCCCCTTCAAGCCCAGGAAGCGTACACGCGCCACCATCGCCAAGGAACTCGGCCTGGAACCACTTTCCGAAATCCTCTGGGCCCAGGATCCCTCGACCGATCCCGAGGCACTCGCCGCCCCGTATGTGGGAAACTCCGTCACCGTTGACGCGAAGACATCGACCGTCGATACCGTTGCGGCAGTTCTGGCAGGAGCACGCGATATCCTCGCAGAGCGGATCAACGATGATGCCACTGCCCGTGCTCAACTCCGAAGCCTCTACCTGAACAAGGGAGTCATCAAATCAACCCTCATCGCGGGAAAGGAAGAGGAAGGAGCCAAGTTCAAGGACTACTTCGACTGGAGCGAACCTGCTGCCACAGCACCATCGCACCGAATCCTTGCGATGCGTCGTGGCGAAACCGAGGGATTCCTCTACTTCCGCCTAACCCCACCCGAGAGCGAGGCTCTCGGAACACTTTACGGACTTTTCGTCCGGGGTAATTCCAAAGCTTCGGAGCAGGTCAAACTCGCCTGCGACGATTGCCTCAAGCGTCTCGTAGGATTCGCCATGGAAGTGGAGGCGCGGGGCTTTTACAAAAAGAAAGCCGACGAGGAGGCGATCCGTGTTTTTGCCGATAATCTGCGCGAGCTTCTCCTTGCTTCCCCTCTTGGCCAAAAGATCACGCTGGGTATCGATCCCGGATTCCGAACCGGTTGCAAGGTCGTCCTGCTAGACCGTCAGGGAAAACTCCTCGCCAATGAGGTGATCTATCCCGGCAGGAGTCGTGGAGAGGAACTTGAGGCCGCCGAGGCCATCCTCAACATGGTACGACTCCACAAGGTCGAGGCCATCGCTATCGGCAACGGCACCGCCTCGCGCGAAACCGAGGCCTTCGTGAAGAAGCTCAAGCTCCCCTCCTCCATTCAGATCGTCATGGTCAGCGAAAGCGGCGCCTCGATCTACTCGGCCAGTGAGATCGCCCGCGAGGAATTTCCGAACCACGATGTGACCGTGCGCGGAGCTGTCTCCATCGGGCGACGCCTCATGGATCCTCTCGCGGAACTCGTGAAGCTCGACCCCAAATCGATCGGCGTCGGCCAGTACCAGCACGATGTCGATCAGTCAGCCCTGAAGCGTTCCCTCGACGATGTTGTCATCTCCTGCGTGAACAAGGTTGGCGTCGAACTCAACACCGCCTCACGCCACCTACTAGCTTATGTCTCGGGGCTCAACTCACGCACCGCAGCCAGTCTCGTCAGTCACCGCGATACAAACGGCCCCTTCAAATCCCGTTCCGAGCTCCTCAAGGTCAGCGGTCTTGGCCCTAAGGCCTTCGAGCAGGCGGCTGGATTCCTACGCATCCGGGACGGGGCCCATCCACTTGATGCCAGTTCCGTTCATCCCGAGCGCTACGAACTCGTTGACCGTATGGCTGCCGATCTCGGATGTACCGTGCAGGATCTCCTGCGGGACCCGGCAAAGAGGGCCTCAATCAAGCTCGACCTCTATGTCACGCCCGAAGTCGGCCTCCCCACCCTCAAGGATATCGTCGCCGAGTTGGCCAAGCCTGGCCGTGACCCGCGCGAGCAGTTCGAGGCCTTCAGCTTCGCCGAGGGAGTCGAGAAGGTGGAGGATCTCCAACCCGGCATGAAACTCCCCGGCATCGTGACCAATGTCACCGCCTTTGGTGCCTTCGTCGACATCGGCGTGCATCAGGACGGCCTGGTTCATATCAGCCAGATCAGCGATGACTTTGTGAAGAATCCGGCGGAATTTCTCAAGGTCGGGCAGAAAGTACTGGCCACGGTGATGGAGATCGATCTGCCGCGCAAGCGTATCGCCCTGTCGCTAAAGACCAAGGTCGACCTTGCTCCCCGGCAACCCAAGGGTGCACCGGGAACCAGCCGCGGAGGCCGCGGCGATGACCTCAGTCGCTACATGCGTCAGGACTCCGGAAAACCCGGCACTGGCGGCGACTGGTTCTCAATGGCTCAGCAGAAGAAGTTCTAAGCTGCCCGATTCTCCACCGGATTGTGTTAGAGATTAAGGGGACCGGTCCATTGCTCCGCCCGGGAGCGCCAGTTAGGAAGCAGGGTGATGTCGAGAAGTTCCCGGTTGATCGCTGACAATTGGGGAAGTCCATTCCTCACGCCAAAGGCATAGAACAATGCCGAGTCAGGAAGAGTGAAGATCTCAAGATCACCCAATTTCCGTTGATTCATCAGGTACTCCAGAGAGACCATATCTCCCGCGAATGCGTTGATTCGTCCCGATTGGAATCCTTTCTTGGCATCCTCGGGAAGTTCATACCGGGCTGCGGGGATTCCCATGGTTGCAAGCAGTGAATCCATGCGTGAACCCTCGATGCATCCCACATGGAAGCGGGTAAGATCGCTGAATGAGGTGATATTTCCCCTCATTTCCGCCCTCGTGATATCCGAGGCTACGGCGCCGGTGAACAATGCAATGATCAGCACTCCGGCCAACATCCAAAAAAAAGTGATGAGCCTGCCTATCGGCGAAAGCGGCGTCTTGTCACCGTAACCCACCGTGGTCATGGTCACGGCGGAAAACCAAAGCGAGGAGCCAAGCCGCTGCACCAGGGAACCGCTAAAGTGACCTTTGGGGTGTTTTCTTTCAGCAAATGTCAGAAGAAGACTGAAGAGAATCATTCCAAAAATCATTGCCATCCCGATGATCAGGACCTTCCTGTTCAAAAGCACCCCACGGAACGATGAAATGGTCTTGATCAGTGACTTGTGAAGGGTGACCACAGCACCATGGCTATAAAGGTAGGGCTCGGTGAATTCAAATTCCCCCGCTCGATGAATGGAAAGCACGAGTGATGGACAGAGATCGCATGACCCCGAAGTCAACCCTTTCACAACCTCATCCAGAGGCATCTGAACGTAGGTGTAGGTGAGACCCAAGCAGGCTGCAATCTCCTCCCAGAGTTGAATACTCAGCCCCGTCCATGATCCGTTCTTATCCTTGAAAATAAAAGGCGGAGCCTCATAGACAGCGACCTTCAAAGGTGCTCCGTGCCCATTTGTGGAAGGAATCCCGGACTGCAGATCATCCTTGTTAGGGGCAGCGGCTTGAATAATCCCTCCGAGGAGCACAGTGCCGAGAATCAAGCAAAGCACCTTTCTGCTCATGGGGAGTGAATTCTTCAGCATCGGTTTATTTTACTGAATCCAGAGGAAACTGACACCCGGATTTGATCGCTCAAGATCAGGATCCTTCCGGAGTTGCGAAGCAGAAGTGATCATCTCCAACGAAACGGAATGAAAAATTGAAAACTCCTCGCCGGAGGCGAATCCCAGAATGTCACCATCCCTCTGATACTCTGCAAAGACTTTACGAAGCCCTGTCCTGAGAACTCCTCCCCGGCCGCCTGAACCATAACCATGGATGATCTTGAGCACTCTGATCCCGTCGCCATGACAGCGGCGCACCTCAAGCAGGAGACGACGCTTCGCCTCCTCGAGCGTCGGCAATCCCTCCTTGATCGTGAGCTCTCGGAGGGACATTGGGATCGGGAAGCTACTTGGTCTTGAAGACCAGTTCGCCGCCCGAAACATCGGCCTTGATGCTCTGACCCTCGTGGATTTTCCCATCTAGAATCTCCATGCTGAGGGGATCGAGGATCTTGTGCTGGATGACGCGCTTGAGAGGACGGGCGCCATAGGCAGGATCGTACCCTTCCTTGGCGAGATAGGACCGGGCCTTCTCGCTCAATTCAAGCTTCAGCTTCTGCTTGCCGAGACGTTTCGTCAGACGATCCAGTTGGATATCGACAATCTTGACGATCTCCTTATCGGTGAGTCGGTCGAAAATAACGATTTCGTCGATACGGTTGAGGAACTCGGGACGAAAGTGACCGCGAAGAGCTTCCATGACACGCTTGTTGCGTTCCTCGACACTGAGCTCCTCCATAATGAACTGACTGCCTATATTGCTCGTCATAATGAGCACGGTGTTCTTGAAATCAATGGTTCGTCCCTGACCATCCGTGATGCGACCGTCATCAAGGACCTGCAGAAGAACATTGAAGACATCGCCGTGGGCCTTCTCCACTTCGTCGAAGAGGACCACCGAGTAGGGCTTGCGACGGACAGCCTCGCTGAGTTGACCACCCTCCTCATAGCCGACATATCCCGGAGGGGCACCGATCAGACGGGCAACGGTGTGCTTTTCCATGTACTCCGACATGTCGAGGCGGATAATTGCGTTCTCGTCGTCGAAAAGGAATTCGGCCAATGCCTTGGAGAGCTCAGTCTTTCCAACTCCGGTGGGACCAAGGAACATGAAGGATCCGATAGGCCGGTTCTCTTCCTGAAGTCCGGCACGGGCACGGCGGACGGCATTCGAGACGGCCTTGATTGCCTGTCCCTGACCGACCACACGCTCGATGAGACGCTCCTCCATCTTCACGAGTTTCTGGCGTTCGCCCTCCTGAAGATTTGAAACGGGAATGCCCGTCCAGACGGAAACCACCTTGGCAATATCCTCCTCGGTCACCTCCTCCTTGAGAAGGGCCGCCTGACCGCTCTTGGCGAGCTTCGCATTCTGCTCCTCAAGTTTGGTCGTAAGTTCCGGGATGCGGCCATACTGGATCTCACTCGCCTTGGTGAAGTCTCCCTGACGCTGCGCAATCGCGAGCTCGTTTTTCGCCGCTTCGATCTGCTCATTGATCTTCTGAGACTTACCGATCTCATCCTTCTCTTTCTGCCAACGGGCCCTCAGTCCCGAGGCCTTTTCCTTGGTCTCGGCAAGCTCCTTCTCGAGCTTCTCGAGACGTTCCTTGCTGGCGGCATCCTTCTCCTTGCGCAGCGCCTGACGCTCCATCTCGAGCATCATGATCTGACGCTCCATTTGGTCGATCTCGGTTGGCATCGACTCAATCTCGATCTTGAGGCGCGAGGCTGCTTCGTCGATCAGGTCGACAGCCTTATCAGGAAGAAATCGGTCGGAAATGTATCGGTGAGAAAGCACAGCCGAGGCCACCAGGGCTGCGTCTTGGATGCGGACACCATGGTGGACCTCGTAGCGTTCCTTAAGACCGCGGAGGATGGCGATGGTATCCTCGACGCTTGGTTCCTTCACCATGACCGGTTGGAAGCGGCGCTCAAGGGCCGCATCCTTCTCGATGTACTTTCGGTACTCGTCGAGGGTTGTGGCTCCGATGGTGCGGAGTTCTCCACGAGCCAGTTGGGGCTTGAGAAGGTTGGAGGCATCCATCGACCCTTCTGCGGCGCCGGCGCCGACAATGGTGTGCAGTTCGTCGATGAAGAGGATGATTTCCCCCTCGGAGGCCGTCACCTCTTTCAGAAAAGCCTTAAGACGATCCTCAAATTCACCACGAAACTTTGCCCCTGCAACCATCGCGCCGATATCCATGGCGACGAGGCGCTTGTTTTTCAGCGATTCTGGAACATCCCCACTGACGATACGTCGGGCCAGTCCCTCGACGATGGCGGTCTTACCCACACCGGGTTCGCCGATCAGGACGGGATTGTTCTTGGTGCGGCGTGAAAGCACCTGCATGGTGCGGCGGATCTCCTCGTCACGACCGATAACGGGATCGATCTTCCCCTTGCGGGCAAGTTCGGTGATGTCTCGGCCATATTTCTCCAAGGTCTGATATTTTCCCTCGGGGTTCTGATCGGTGACACGCTGGCTGCCACGCACCTCCACCAGGGCTTTCATCAGGGCCTGATGGGAAACGCCTGCTTCCTGCAAAAGCCTGGCTGCAGAGTTTTTTTCCTGACTGAGCGCCAGGAGGTAATGTTCCGCGGAAAGGAATTCATCCCTCAGTTTGGCCATCTCCGCCTCGGCGTTATCGATGGTCTTCCTCAGCTCGGATCCCACAAACGGTTGCGCGCCCCCATGGACTTTCGAAAGCGTTGCCGCAGCCGATTCCAAACGGGAAATGAGGGCGGTGACATTGACTCCCATCTTTTCAAGGATAGGGCGCGTGAGTCCCTCGCTCTGCGCAAGCAGGGAAAGCAGGAAATGTTCGTTCACGATCTCCTGCTGTCCGAGACCGGAAGCGATATCGATCGCCCCATTGAAGGCCTCCTGCATTTTTGCTGTGAATTTATCGGGTTTCATAGGGGGAAGCGTCTATTTTCTGACTGGGGAAGTGAGTTTGATGCCTTTGCGAATGAAAGTCGGAATGTCGAGATCCTCACCATTCACGATCGTCCGCTCGCTCTTGTCAAAGCGCCCGCGCTGCGGTGCATCGAGATCTAGCGTTGCCTGCATCTGTTTGTTCATGGGTTTTGAGGCCGTCTTGGTCTGTTTAGTCGACGGAGAAAGTTCGGATGCCGAAGGACTGCGTGGGGCAGTCTTGGGTAAGGCTGTTGCCTCAGAGTGCCGTGCCGGTTCATCGTTTTGTGGTTCCGGGTTTTTGACCTCCTTCACCACTCTCTCAGAGGAACGCTTGCCTCCAGAACTCGTCGTGATGAAAAGCTCCAGCGGTGCCCCTGCTGGGGCCTCGGCATTCACACCCACTTTGATATGACAACCCTCGGGTGCGATTCGTTCAATTTCAGCCACGGCCATCTGGACCTCAGCGAAGGAAACGTCGGAGGGCCCTTTGAGATAGAGCAGGACCGTCTGCGCCTCACGAAGGACCGGCTTTCCTTGGAGGAGGAGGAGTGGTGATTTAAGTGCCCCCTCTACCGCCTCGTACAATCTGTTAGCCCCGCTCGAACTGCCAAATCCGAAGTGGGTCAGGGCGCCGGGCACCCCCAGAACGGAATGCAGATCGGCTCGGGTGATTTTTACGGGACCAGATGTCGAAAGCATCCCGCGCAGCGCTACGAGAGACGCCAGAATCGTACGGTCGGCAAGTCCGAACGCCTCGCCAACACCCGCGCTCGATGGATTACCTCCGGAAAGACGATCATTATCGACAGCCACGACGGCATCACAGACCGCATGGAGTTTTTCGAGGGCTGCCACAGCCTCCTCCCGTTTCTGGCGTCCTTCGAAGGCGAAGGGCATGCCAACACAGGCCATGGTGGCTATTCCTGCAGACTTGGAATGAACTGCCAGGGCATGAAGAAGGAAGGACCCGGTGACTCCACCGAGCCCACCGCACAGAAGGACGGCACCAGCGCCGGCAACCGCCCTTCCGAACTCTTCATCGATGGCAACGAATCCATCGCCGGGGTCACCTTCGGGAACCATGATGCGATCCACAATGACCGAGGCAGAAAGCGACTCCTGATCGTTGTTCACCAAAAGCAGATCCTCCATTCCGGGATGGGAGATCACTAACTGGTCAAGCACTGAGACGCCGGCGTTCCCGATCCCAATGATCATGATTTTTGGTTTGCCCGTGCTCATCGTGAACGTTTTTTAAAGATTCCTCCGAACCCCTGGGCAAGCCGTTCGAACATGCCCGCCTGCGGAACAGAGTCACGAGTCACCGCCATCGCGTATTTGGTCAGTCCGATTGCTGTAGAGTACTGGGGATTCTCGAAGATCTGCGTGGCCCCACCGACATTCCTGGCACGAGTCAATTCAACGGGCAGATCGAACACATCGGATGCCACCGTGGCGATCCCCTTCAACTTGGAACATCCCCCTGTGAGCATCACTCCCTGAATCAACCCGAGCACCCCTTCATCCGTGATATCGATGTCATGACGCACCAACTCGAAGATCTCGCGGACTCTCAGGTGGATAATCGTTTCGAGTGCGATTCGGTCGATATCGCAACCGAGGAATCCCGGATCGTTCTTCAGCGTGATTACTCCTCCGGCAGAACGGACAGGATCTTCAGCACACCCCTCCTTGAGTTTGAGAAGTTCCGCCCTAGCCATCGGGAGACGGAGTCCTACCGATATATCACTGGTGATATGGTCTCCTCCCAGCGCCAGCACACCCGTATGACGCACGGCTCCGTCAACGTAGACAATATAGTCGGTTGTTCCCCCTCCGATATCGATCATGAGCGCCCCGTAATTCTTCTGGTCCTGATCCAACACAACCTGGGCACTCGCAAGCGAACTTAGCACAACATCCTCGATACCGAGTTTCAGAGACTCGACGCAGCGCAGGGTGTTGTGAATACGGCTCTTGATTCCGTGAACAATGTGAAAGTCAGCCTCCAACAGCCCTCCCTCCGACTTCAGCGGATCGATGACGTTCCTGTTACCGTCGACATGATAGGCCTGACGAATCGTATGTAGAAAAATATTCGCAGGAGGGAGCGCAACCTCCTTGGCATTGGCCTCCAGAATATCCAAATCCTCCTCCACGATCTGACGCTCTTCCGGCAGTGAGTAGCTTCCGTGATTGTTGAATCCCTGGAGGTGGGATCCCGTGATCGCTACCCAGACATTGCCGATCTCCACATCGGTCTTCTCCTCCGCATCGACAATCGCCTCGTGAACGCATTCTGTTACGGTCGCCATATCGACGATCTCCCCCTTGCGCACGCCTCGCGAGGGAGTCTCCCCCACACCGAGAATGTTGATCATCTCATCGCCCCGGCTCTCGGCGACGATCACGCAGATCTTTGTCGTGCCGATCTCGAGTCCTACGAATATCTGTTCACTGGCCATGGCGGTGGGTGGACGTGGAGGATGGAAGCATGAATTAGTCCCGGCTCTTCTTGCCCGATGTGGAGACGGGGGCGATCTTTGCGGTCCGGTTTTCCGGCGTGAGCACGAAAGTAACGGGCGTGTTGCGGGATACCATCAGGTTGGCCGTCTCGATCTGCCTCCCGGTTTCCTGGCAATGGGACAGAAGCTTCTGAAGCCGGTCGAGTTGAGCAGGCAGATCCGAGTCGCCGAGGGTCCCGAAAGTGAATCGGGCATTGGAGGAGTCCGTGACTACCGCCGCATAGGGCTTGGAGACATCAATGGACCGAATCTTGAAGTTTTCTTCGGGGAGTTCCGAAAGGGCCTGTTCAAGTCTTATTGCCGTGGCCAGTGAATCACTCTCCATCTTTTTCCCGGGAATGGCTCCGGAGGTATCCACTCCCTTCAGGACTGGAAGCTGGAGGAATTCATCGTCGAGGCGGGTGGGTTTCATCATCACGCCGTCGCGGTCGCAGAGATAGCTTTTCCCGGGAAGGAATGTTTCACCCAACTCACCATCTGCAGGCGAGGCAAACAGAAAGATCGGCAGGCGGCGCTCCAACCCAACCTCGATCGTGTCTGGCAGGACTCTCTCCAGGCTCACGGAACGGACCTCGGGAAGGGCAGCGAGCTTCTGGTTGGCCTGGTCAAGATCGAGACTGAAAAGATTTTTCCCCTTGGTGAATCCGGTCAGCGTCACAAGTTCCTCTTCACTCATCACCCCATTGAGATGAGTCACCAGATGTTGGAGGGAATATTCCTGATTCTTATAAAAGAACTTCTCCGCGGCCAATCGTCCGCCGACGGCCAGCAACGCCAGAACAATCACCACGGCCGAAACCTTCCAAACAACCCCGCCGACCTTGCTCCGATGTTGACGCTTTCTGCTAGCCGTCCGGACATTCAACTCCATCAGCCCGTTCCGGGTAGCGGAACGTCCGGAATTGCGCCGGTTGCCGGTGGTGCGTCGGGTGTTCATGCGCGGGCAGCAAGGGAGAGTGCCGCTATTCTGCAGCAAAGCGTGGCAAAATCGAGTCCTGATGCAGCGGCAGCTTTCGGGAGCAGGCTGGTCTCGGTCATCCCGGGAATCGTATTGATCTCGAGAACCGTGGGGCCTTCCGCTCCCAAGAGCACATCAACCCTGCTGTAAACCCTCAGGCCCAGGGCCTTCACTGCCGCCAGAGCCACGGCCTGCACGGCCTTCGTCTCTTCGTCGCTCAACGGTGCCGGGACAAGATAGTCCGTAGCTCCCTTGGTGTATTTGTTGGTGTAGTCGTAGAATCCCTCACGGGGCCTTATCTCCACAACTGGCAGGACTTGCTGCCCAAGAATCCCGACAGTCAACTCCCTCCCGGAGATCAGTTCCTCAACCAGGATCTCGTCGCCGTGCAGCAGACAGTCCGCAAGGGCCGGAGCTATCTCATCCCTGGAATGAACCAGGTGAACGCCAACACTTGACCCCTGCCTGGGTGCCTTGATCACGATGGGCAGTGGCAGCGTGGGTGATTCACCGGCATGCAGGATTTCGAACCGGGGGGTAGGAACTCCGGATGCCACGAGTCCCTTTTTCGTCAGGATCTTGTCAAAGGCGGTGCGGCTCTCACGAATTCCCTCACCGGTATAAGGAATCCCCCGTTCCTCGAGCAGGGACTGCAATCCACCGTCCTCACCGAATGTTCCATGGATGAGGTTGAAGACGAGATCCGTTTTCACAGGGAGATGCACCTCGGTACCGATAACCTCCACTTCTTCGACATGAGCTCCTGCGGAGCGGAGGGCATTCGCCACAGAGGTGCCGGAGCGGAGGGAGACATCACGCTCGGAACCGGGCCCTCCTTTGAGGACGGTCAGATGACGTGATGAGGGGTCAAAGGTTGTCGGGTTCTTCATTTCGAAATTCCTTGGGTCGAGGGGTCCTCACCGATGATACCCACCTCGGTTTCAAGCTCGATCCCCCTCTCGGAGCGGGCCTTTTCCTTGATGCGCTCAATGAGTGAAAGAATCTCTTCCGCCGTGGCACCGCCGTCGTTGACGATGAAATTCGCATGCACTTCGGAAACTCGTGCACTCCCCACACAGGTGTTCTTGAGGCCGAGTTCCTCGATCAGACGTCCTGCCGAAATGCCGACGGGATTTTTAAAGATACAACCAGCACTCGCCGCCACCGGCTGAGTCTCCTTACGATGCCTCAGCGATTCGGCAAGAAGGCTGTCGATTTGCTCGATCGCCGATGAGGTGCCGGCGAGCGTAGCGGATAAGGCGTAATGATCGTGCAGTACCGGAACATCCCTGTAGCAGACCTCGATCTCCGCAGGGGTGCGGGAAACGATATTCCCATCGCGGTCTGCAAAGCGGATCCTCTCCACCTGATCGAAGGTCTGCGTTCCCATCGCTCCGGCATTCATGCGCAAGGCGCCACCGAGATTGCCAGGAATTCCATCCATCCACTCGAATCCGCTGAGGCCTGCGTTGCGGGCCGTCGCTGCCAGTTGCTTGAGTTTGACCCCGACTCCGGCGGTGATTTGCTTTCCCGCGACCGTTGCCTTTCCGAAGCATCCTCGGGAGAGATGGGCAACCACACCCGGAAAACCTCCGTCTCGTACTATCAGATTGGAACCCCTACCCATCACCATGAACGGAATTCCCTCGTCATGGCAGATCCGAACCAGTTCGGCGAATCCTTCCTCGGTCTCGGGTTCGGCCCAGAAACGGGCAGGACCTCCGACACGCATGGTCGTGTGTTTGGCAAGAGGTTCGGCAATTCTGAGGACACCCCCTCCCATTGATGCCTGAAGTCTCGCACGAAGGGTCAGTTCGCGTGCAAGAAAGGACCCTGCTTCATGGATGTTCCCGGCACCGAGCGTCATGACGAGATCCCCCGCCTTTAGAACCGCAGCGGCGGCACGGGCTGCCTCCGCGACGGATTCAACCCGGCCGATCGATCCATGACCCGCTTCCCGAGCGGCCGTCACAATGGAACCGGCATCAATGCCGGGGATCGGCACCTCCCCGGCTGGGTAAATGGGGGCAACAAACGCAAGATCGGCATCACGGAAGGACTTTCCGAACTGCTCCCTCAGGGCGGCCGTCCGGCTGTAACGGTGGGGCTGGAAGAGCACCACCAAACGCCCTCCCTCCTTCAGGGCGGATCGGGCCGTGGAGAGCGTCGCTGTTATTTCCGTGGGGTGATGTCCGTAGTCGTCGATTACCTGATACTCCTCATCACCGTATTTCAGCTCAAAACGGCGTTTCGCACCTCGGAAGGCATGCAACGCCTCGGCTATAGACGCAAAGGGAACCCCCAGATCAGTCGCCAGCGCAATGACAAGCAGGGCATTGTGGGCGTTGTGGGATCCGGGGATCCCAAGTCGTACACTGCCGAGGAGTTCCTTCCCCCGGAAGACCGCAAACCGTGTTGTGAATCCCTCCTGCTCGAGTCCCTCGAGGTGGTAATGGCAATGGGACTGCGTCCCGACAGGAACCGCGCGTTCATGTCCGGAACAGACCCTGGAGGCACCCGGATCATCTGCCCAGTAATAGATGTTCCCTGAGGTCTGGCCGAGGAGGCGTGTAAAAACGGCATCGATGGCCTGCAAATCTGGATAATGATCGAGATGCTCCGGTTCGATATTGAGCACCAATGCATGGCGGGGATGGTAATGGACAAGTGTTCCGTCACTTTCATCACCCTCGGCAACCAGATGCTCTCCCTCGGAATCCCATCGGGCATTTGTTCCAAGAACGGGAATCTCGGCTCCGACATAGTGGGATGGCTTGAGACCGCCTGCTCGAAGCACATGCGCGGCCATCGCGGAGGTTGTGGTCTTGCCGTGCATGCCGCAAACGATAACCCCTTGTTTTCCCGACATCACTGCGGCGAGCACCTCGGCCCGACGTGCCATCGGCTTGGCGAGTTTCACGGCAGCATCATAAGCTGGATTTCCCGGATGGATCGCCGACGAAAAAATCACCAGCTCGGCATCACCGACAAGTGACGTCCCGTGCGGGGTTTCAAATTGCAGTCCCTTCTTGCGCAGACGCTCGACTTCCTGGGTATCAACCTTGTCCGATCCGCTGACCCTGTGTCCCAAGGCTAGGAGGAGTGCCGCGATTCCGCTCATGCCGGATCCGGCAACACCGATCAAGTGGATCCTTCGGGAAACCGGGCCGAGCAGGAAAGACGAAAGCTTCTCTGAGGGATCGGCACCACCGACGCTCATCGGGAGGCCTCCTCAAGGACATTGGCGACAAGTTCCGCAGCTCCCCGCGGCAGAACGGTTTGGGAGGCGGCAGCCATCCTCTCACGCCGACGCTCATCGGCCAGAAGATTGCAAAGCATCAGGGCAAAGGCCTCCGGATCAGCGTTCTTCTCCTCGATCACCTCGGCTGCACCGGCATCGCGGAATGCTTCCGCATTGCGATGCTGATGTTTCTCGGCGGCAAACGGGAAGGGAATCAGCACCGAGGGAAGCGCGAATTGAGAGAGCTCGCTAAGGCTGGCCGCGCCTGCACGCGAAACCACTAAGTCAGCAGCCGAGTAGGCCTCCGACATCCGGTGATGGAACGGGGAGACATGGGCCATGACACCCTCGCGTTGGTAGTTGATCGCCGCAAGGTTGTCGTCACGCTCCCCGGTAAGGTGAATGATCTGCAGAGGACGTCCGTGCTCGTCGCGAAAATCCTTGATGTACGCGGCACTGCGGAAAAGCAATTGGTTGATCCCGGCAGCTCCCTGACTACCGCCCATGACCAGGAGAGTGGGGTGTTCGGGATTGAGGCCAAAGGCTGAACGTGCTTCCCCCTTGGAAATGAGTGTTCCGAGATCCCTGCGGACAGGTGTCCCCGTGACCGTGCACTCGCTTCCTGGAAAGGAGGCCTCGCAAGTCTTGAGTCCGAGCAGCACACCGTTTGCCCAGCGTGCGGCAAATCGGTTGGCTCTCCCGGCAATCGCGTTCGACTCGTGAAGAAAGCAGGGAATCCCGCCAAGGCGCGCAGCCAGTAGCGGAGCCGCCGAGGTGAATCCACCCATACCAAGAACAGCCGCGGGCTGATAGCGCGAGTAGAGCTGACGGCAGGTCGTCAGACTCTCCCAACTCCTCTTCAGAAATCTCAGAAATGCGGGTGAGAGAACAGCCGGCATGCCGATGGAGGGAAGTTTTTCGGTGCGGAACTCAGGGTGATCACGGAGTGCCACCGCATCGATTTCCTTTTCGGAAACAAGCAGTAGAACCTCATGTCCCCGCTCATGGAGCGTCTCGGCCACCGCAAGCCCGGGAAAGAGATGTCCTCCCGTGCCGCCGCAGGCGATGACGAATTGTTTGTGTGCCGCCATGCGGGATAATCAGATCCGGGGAACGGATCGTGCGGCTAGCACGACATGCCGTTCCGCCACGGGGGCGATCGGGATGCCGATTCGGTGAATGTTGACGAGAATTCCTACCATAAAGAGACAGACCGCCAGATTGCTTCCTCCGTAGCTGATGAACGGAAGGGGCATTCCCTTATTCGGAAGCATTGAGGTGGTCATCCCGATATTGACGGCTGCCTGCAGGGAGATCAACAGGATGATTCCCATGGCGAGCAGTTTTCCAAACCTGTCCTTGGCATTGGCGGCGATGAGTCCGCCGCAAAGAATGATGAGGATATATCCCATAAGGACGAGCCAGGTGGCCCTCAGACCGAGTTCTTCACCGATCATCGGAAAAATGAAATCCGTGTGCGCATACGGCAAATAAAGCATCTTCTGCCTCCCCTCCCCCAGTCCAAGCCCCTCGAAACCGCCCGAACCAAAGGCAATGAGTGCCTGCCATTGCTGTAGCCCCTTGCCGAGTTTGTCCGCCTCGGGATGCAGGAAGCTTGTCATGCGCGCGGCCCGTTCCGGAATAAACATGGCAACCCCCAGAAGACCAGTGAGACCGGCACCGCACATCGCTACGATGAGCATCCAGTTTGCCCCAGCGACCAGACAGATGGCCAGAGTCGTTGCCCCGATCAAGGCCGCCGTCCCGAGATCGACCTCCTTTGCAATGAGTCCGATCAGGATCAGCACGACTCCGATAGGCATCGCAAATCCATCCACGAATTTCCGGGGATCCGTCTCCTCCCTTGAAAACCACCAGGCGACAAAGAAAATCGTCGCGATCTTTCCAAGTTCGCTGGGTTGGAAAACAAGTAGATGCAGGTTGATCCACCGGTGGGACCCGTTGATCTTCATCCCCACGTGGGGAACAAAGCAAAGCGCTAGCAGGACTGTCGCCACCCCGAACCAGATTTTCCAGGTGCGCTGCCAGAGATGATAGTCGGTGAGGGCCCCGAGGATGCAGACGCCTAGTCCAACCACCAGCCAGAATGCATCCTTTTTGACAAAGTAGTAGATATCGCCGTGGCACTCCTGTGCGAAGGCACTCGTACTGAAGAGCATCACCACCCCGAGCGTGACCAAGCCGACCACCGAGACCAGCAGAAGGTAGATGCTGCTCCGCTGCATGGTCTGTTCCGATCCGATTACTGGGCGGACTTGGCGGACTTCTTCGTGGAAGCCGGGATCTTGAGCTTCTGGCCAATCTGGATTTTCTTCGGATCGGTAATGCCGTTCGCCTTCATCAGTTCATCGGGCGTAATCTTGAAGCGCTTGGAGATCTTATAGGGACTATCCCCCTTCACGACGGTGTATTCCGTGACGATTGCAGCACCTTGGGAAGTTCCCGGAGCTGTTTCGGCGGGATTAACAACATTCCCAGCAGCGGATGCCACGGCAGTCGGTAACTGCTGCGCTCCGGCCACAACTTTGCCTGCCTGTGTGGAGACATCGGCCGCCGCTTGGGCAACAGCTTGAGCCGGCACCTTGAGGGCCTGGCCTACCTGAAGCACGGAGCTCTGGACGAGGCCGTTTGCCTTTTCCAGATCGGGAATGGTGACTCCAAGCGAGGAGGCTATCCGGGTAATTGTATCACCCGCCTTCACGATGTAGGTCTTGGCAGGTTGGCTGCCGTCATTGGCAGGTACCGCTGCCCCGCCGACAGGGGCATTGCTTGCATCCTGCGCCAGGGCATGACCGGTTCCCCCAGCCATCGTGGTGATTCCCGCGGCCTTTTCCAAGGCACCCCTCATGCTTGCGAGCAGTCCCTTGTGAGCCGGTTGAGATGTTTCAGAAGGCTGCTGGAGAGCTCCTCCTTCCGATGCCTTGGATTCCTTTGGAGCCTTTGCAGCATTACGGGACTTCAGAGTATCCGATGCTTTGGCAACAAGGGGAGCCTTCTCCTCGGAGGGCTCCTGACCACCATTGCCCGGCTGCTGATTTTGGGGTTCCAGCGGATTCTGTTTTTGGGATCCTCCCACCTCCCGGGCGACAGGTTCCGCCTGCTCTCCGGCAAGAGCCGGTGCCTTCGCGGCAGCGAGCTTCGGTGCCTTCGAATTCTTCATCGAGTTGAAAGCGTAGAGTCCACCCACGGCGACCACGTGAAGCAGAAGCACGACCATGAAGGCGTGTGAGAGTTTCATGTTCGGCTCGGGGCCGTAGTCCTCATATTCCTCTTCATGAGTCTGCATGGTAGCCGCGCGTGCGCGAAGCCGACGGGTGCGTTTTGGGGTCATCGGTTTCATGGTTTCTGATATGTTGGTAGTGTGTCGCTGGTTGAGTTGGTTGATGAGTCTAAAATCGGTTCATTTTTCATTTTTTTCTGACAGTCCGTCGACGAGGCGACGAAAGGATTCCCCCCGCTCGACATAGTCTCGAAACATGTCGAAGGAGGAGGTACCGGGTGAAAAGAGAATCGTCGCCCCGGGAAGGGCCTTTCCCTGGGCGAATTTCACAGCCTCTTCCAAACTTCCCGCAAGGAGGGATGGAACCGGTGCCCAGTCGCGCGCGATCCGATCGCGCATTTCCCCGATCAGCACGGCACAGGAAACACGCTCCCTCACCAACGGGGCAATCGGCGAAAATTCAAATCCCTTGTCCTTTCCTCCCGCGATCAGGATCAAGGAACCCTTCACCGACTTAATCGCCTGCTCCATGGCATCGAGGGTGGTTGCCTTTGAATCATTAATCCAGCGGACACCATCCCTCTCCGCGATGAGCTCGCAGCGGTGGGGAGGAGGTGTGTAGTCGAGAATAGCTGTGCTCATTGCCGAAAGATCGGCTCCGAGAGCAATTCCTACTCCGAAGGCAGCCATGAGATTGGCGGCATTATGGGGTCCGCGCAGCCGTGTCCTTCGAAGATCGAGGAGCATTTTCCCATGATGAAGAATCTCATCCCCATCACGCAATGACAGGTGGGCACTGGAATCCCACGTGCTGAAGGTGATCTTCCGAGCCTTGAGCGACGGGAGGTCGGCATCGCTGGGAATGACAGCCCAGTCCCCCTCCCCTTGATTCTCGAAAATCCTCAACTTCGCCTTCCGGTACTCCTGCATGGAGGGATAGCGATCGAGGTGATTCGGGCTCAAGTTCAGCCAGAGCGCAACTTTTGGACGGAAGGTCGTGATGGTCTCAAGCTGGAAAGAGCTCACCTCCGCAACCAGGACATCATAGGTTTCACCAGAGCAGATCAGTTCCGACATTGGCGTCCCGATATTCCCGCAGGCAGCCGTTCTTAGCCCAGCCCCCTGGAGCATACGCGTTACCAGTTCCGTCGTAG
>CAIZIQ010000048.1 GCA_903933015.1 uncultured Spartobacteria bacterium
ATCTCCGGCGAGAGCGTTATTCGGAAAGATAAATCTGGAACTCAGGAACTCATGAAAAAGCCCAGGAAAGCAAATCTTTGAAAAAGGTGACTATGTGAGGAGATGTCTCCCTCAAACAGAGCTGGGGGCGAAGAAGATGTACCCGAATCACCCCAGAGACATTAAATTCTTCAATCAACCCAAATCGTCCTCCCAGATCTGGGCCTCTTCCAATTCTCGATTCCTGAGTTCTTGAGTTCCTGATTGATGATGCAGTATCTCTTGAGGCGCCAGCTTTAGCCTAAGCGGCGAAAAACGGGTTGGCACGTTTCTGTTCCCCCACGGTGGTCAGGGGGCCGTGTCCGGGACAGAGGATCGTCTCCTCGGGGAGTGTCAGGATCTCCTTCCGGTTGGTCTCCAGCGCCTCGGCATAGGAGACCACGCCACCCCCCATGGAGCCTGCAAACATGGCATCGCCGACGAGGGCGAGAGGATGGGAGAGCCCCGTCACCACATAAGTGATGCCGCCGATGGCATGACCGCTCGTGCGGCGCGTTTCGACCGTCAGGTTTCCGATGGAAAACGTCTCACCCGGAGCGAACGGCTCGGCTCCCTCGATCGGCTCGCGTTCACAGACCCGGGCACGAGCACTGGTTTTCTCGACCAGTCGGTCGAGGTCGTAGACATGGTCGCCGTGGATATGAGTGATAAAGAGTTGCTTCACCCGCAGGTCGTGGGTCGTCGCGTATTCCAGCATCGGATCTCCATCCGCACCGGTGTCGAAGAATGCCGCCTCGCCGGTTGCAGGATCCCAGACCAGGTACGAGTTCACCATGATGTCGTGGAACGGGGTGGTGAAACAGGCCAACCCTTCCGGCAGGGCGATCGGCTCGGGGAGGTAGCGTCCGGAGGCCAGATTGTTCAAGGCCTGTGCTCCGAGTCCGAGAGCGGCGGCGACCTTGGCGAGGGAAACCTCGTCATTCCCCCCCTTCTTAAGTGCGGCGATTACCGTGAGGTGAACTCCGGCGCGGCTAGCCAAGGCCTCATCGGAGAGGGAGAGACCACGCTGCGCCTTGCCAAGGATATCGGAAACCGTATCTTCCAATGGGATGGGAGCGACCATGGGAAAAGCCTTCCGGAGATACTTCTGGCTGTCCAATCCTAGTTTTTCCCAACTATGAAGGGGAACGAGTTTCCCATGGCGAATATCACACATCTCTGGTCGCGCATCTCCTCCGTGAAATGGGAGGATGCCTGGGTCGAACGACTCCGCTTTGCCGGGGAGCAGAACCTCGTCATCAAGAAATTCCCCGCCTCGCGATCGATCCGTCTCGATCTCTACACCGATGCCGCAACTGGCAGGAAACTGAAGAGCGCCTTCGGCGGAACCCTCCGCCTCTTTGATGCCGCGGGATGGCAGCCTCCGGCCTCCAAGATCGCCGATCCGCTCCGAATCTCGGGCAAACTCCGCATCTACCGCGACAAAACACTCTTTTTGAAAGAGCACTCCCAAGCGACCGCCAAGGGGAAGGCGCTCCTGATCCCGAGCGGCATGGCCTTTGGAACCGGGGACCATGCCACCACGGCGCGCTGCCTCCAGTTGCTCGTCGAGGCGGCTGAGCCATTGCGTGAATCGGGAGATGCCTGGTCCCTACTCGATCTCGGCTGCGGCTCCGGTATTCTGGCGCTCGCGGCTGAACTCCTCGGGGCAACGAAAGTCCTGGGCTGTGACTTCGATGAGGCCTGTGTCCGCATCTCCAAGGAGAACGCCCTGCTTAACAAACTGCCGCGTTCCAAGTTTCAGAAAGCCGATGTCCTCCGGTGGAAGGCTCCCGGTAGCTACGACATCGTCGCCGCGAATCTCTACTCCACCATCCTCACAGCGGCTTCCGCGATGATCGTGAACGCCATCAAACCGGGAGGTGTGCTCATCCTCTCCGGAATCCTCGCGGTGGAGGAGAAAGCGATTCTTAAAACCTTCTCAGCCCTCGGCCTGAAACACAGGAAGACGCTGAAACGCGGCAAGTGGGCGGCAGTGATGATGGGGAAGGACTGAAGCAGTGTCCTCGTGAAGACCGGGGGACTACCGAAGGTAGTCTCGAAGTGACGAGTTGTTAGGAAGAGCAAAAGTTCAGTTCCGTTTGGCTAGAGGCTGGCGAAGATATCAGGTGTTGAATCGATAACCGATCCCCGACTCGGTCTTAATGAAAGACGTTGGCGCTCCCGCAGCAGTGAGCTTGGAGCGAAGATGGGAAAGATGGACCCGCAGATACTGCGACTGCTCCTCGCTTTTTGGCCCCCAGATGGATCGCAGAATCTGGGCATGGGTGAGTACTTTTCCTGCATGAGTTACCAGAAGCCGTAGGATTGAATATTCCGTCGGGGTGAGTTCGACGGGTTTATTCCGGTAGGTCACAGTACGCCCTGGAAAATCAATGCGCAGATGGGCCTCTTCAAACATGGCCTCTGATTCTGAGCGCTGTGCATGGCGCTGTGCGACGCGTAACCGAGCCAGAAGTTCCTCAGTATGAAAGGGCTTGGTGACATAGTCGTCAGCACCCGCGTCCAACGCAGAAACCTTCTCCTCCTCACTGTCACGGACGGAAAGGATAACGATGGGTGTGGTGCTCCACTCCCTCAATCGCCTGATAACCTCGATTCCATCGAGATCGGGAAGCCCAAGATCGAGAACAATCACATCGGGTTTACGGCTTGCCGCTTCCCGAAGGCCATCGAGTGCCGTCTCCGCATCGAAGACCCGATAGCCATCCCCTTCGAGGGTTATCCGAAGCAGTCTTCGAATTTGAGGCTCGTCATCAATCAGCAGAGCGGTTGGGGTTAGTTGACTCATAGCACGTCGTGCTTCTGAAGATGTTTCTTCCCCAAGGGAAGTCGGATCACGAAGACTGCTCCCCGTCCTGCATGCTGGTTATAGGCCTCCAGCGTTCCCCCGTGGGCCTCAACGAAACCACGTGCGATAGAAAGACCCAGCCCCGTCCCTCCGGGACGAGCATCACTGGCTCGATAGAATTTTTCAAAGAGATGGGGTAATAGATCGGGAGGAATACCAGTTCCCTCGTCCGCTACCAGAAGGACCAGCGCATCATCCGTATTGTAAGCCGAAAGCGTGATACGGGTTCCTTCGGGCGTGTGCACGGCGGCGTTGTGAAGAAGGTTTGCAACAGCCTGTCCGAGAAGTCCGAAGTCGACATGGATCAGGGGTAGATTATCGGGAAGTATGATGCTCAGCTGGCTTTTCCTGAGGTCACTTCCGGCAAGGGCAACAGCCTCCTCCACGAGATCCTTTACTTCTCCCCACTCCCGCTTGGGGGCGAGTTGAGTGGATTCCAGGCGCGCGCTGTCGAGGAGGTTTTTGACCAGGCGTTTGAGACGGTCTAAAGCCTCGTTGATCTCGAGAATCAAGCCCCTCTGCCTTCCATCAGGAGAAGAGAGGCTAAGTTCGTCACTGGCTACCTGAATGGCGGCCAAGGGCGTCTTCAACTCATGGGAAATAGAGTTGAGGAGGGTGCGCTGGAGGAGGCTGGTTTTTTCCCATACTTCCGCCGTTGTGGAGCGGGTCCTCAGGAGTTCGTTATCGAGGACTAGGGCCAACTGCTGCGCAAACGACTCCAGGAGGTCACGCTGGTCGAGGGAAAGGTTTTCATCATTTATCGGGGAGATACCCATGACTCCCACGACATGATCTCCACGTACCAAAGGGATGTGCAAACCCTTGGCCGAGGGCAGGGAGTCCGTGAAAAGTCCGGCAACACGGCGGTTCGCATAGGCCCAGGCAGCAACCCCGTATTCCTTCTCATCAAGGGTGAAGGTGCTGGCACGATGAACCATCAGGCTCAAACGTCCCTCGGAATCGGCCAGAAGGAACGCGGCACGGCAGCCGAAGACATCCCCTATCTTCTTGGCTGCACTTTCCAAGAGTTCGCCCGTTGACGAGGAAGCCGCGATGCTCCGAACCAGCTGGTAGAGGGCCTGGGAGCGCTGTTCCCGTCTGCGTTCATCACGCTCCTTTGTTCTGATCCGTGATGTGAGCTGCCCCGTGACCAGGGCGATCACCAGAAAAATCCCCAACATGAAATTATCCTCAAACCTACTGATCACGAAAGTGAAGATTGGAGGAATGAAAAGGAAGTCCCAGCAGATGCCGCTCACCACGGCGCCGAAAAGAACCGGTCCCCGTCCCACGAAAAGCCCCAAGAGAATCACCCCGAGGAGATAAATGAGGGCGATGGAGCGGTAACCGCAAAGCCCGACAAGAAGCCAGCTCACGGCCGAGATTCCACCTACTACGCCGAGAGAAATGAGGTATTCATGAAACCGGGAAAACGAGTTGAATTGCCACGAGCTCCAGATCTTGCGCTTTTGTGGGCGCCCCGAAGGAACGATATAGAGATGCAGGCGGTCATCACGGGCGATGAGCTGATCAACCAGCGTGCCTCCCGTCACCCATCGGAAAAGAACGTGATGGTGGGTCTGTCCAAGCACGATCTGGGTCACATTGTTCTGCTGAGCAATCCGGATGAGGGCATCGACTGTGTGTTCGTCCCGTGTCAGGATGACCTCTGCGCCGAGTTCACGGGCAGCTGAGAGGTTCTTGTCCAGTTGATGCTGGCTGGAGATGGAGAGTGGATTCTTGCCAGTCACACTAACTGCAAGCCAAGGAGCATCCTGAGCATAGGCCAACCGGCGTGTCTGACGCACGAGTTGCATGGAAAACGGACTCGGCCCCACGGCCACCATAAATTTCTCGCTCGATCTCCAGATTGGTGTGTTTGCCTTTCCCTGACGAATTTCCCGCAGTTCCTGATCAACCCTCTCGGCCGTAACCCGCAGCGAAAGCTCGCGAAGGGCCGTTAGGTTGTCCCCTTTAAAAAAGTTCAGGGAGGCCGCTTTTGCTCGATCACCGAGATAGACCTTCCCTTCGGCAAGACGCTCGAGCAACTGATCGGGCGGCAGGTCGATTAACTGGATTTCGTCGGCCAGGTCAAAGACGGAGTCGGGGACGGTCTCATGAACCGGAACCCCTGTGATCTGGTGTACGGAATCCGAACGACTTTCGACATGCTGCACATTGAGTGTCGTCGAGACATCGATCCCGAGATCCAGCAGTTCGAGCACATCCTGATAGCGCTTGGGATGACGTGATCCCTCCACATTGGTGTGGGCCAACTCATCGACGAGAACAAGTTGCGGTTTCCGCTCTATAATCGCATCGAGATCCATTTCCTCCAGCTTCACTCCTCGGTAGTTCACCTGGCGTTTTGGAAGAATATTCAATCCCTCCAGCATCTCCATGGTCTCGGCACGTCCATGAGTCTCTACCACACCGCCAATGACATCCACCCCTTCCTCGACCCGTTGATGCGCATCCTGAAGCATTGCATAGGTCTTTCCCACTCCAGGAGCCATCCCGAAAAAGACTTTCAGCTTCCCCCTCCGTTCCTTCGCCTCACTACGGGAAATACCCGCCAGCAGCGCATCGGGATCCGGACGTTGTAGCTCTTTCACTCAATCATTTTAGGTGAACAAGATCCAGATTCAGAGCCAAAACATTCACGCGTGCCTGACCAAGCATGCCGAACTGGGGTCCTGAGACATGCTCTAGGACAAGCTCCCGAACCTTCTCTCGTACGAGATGCCGAGCCGCAGCCACGCGTTCTACCTGGAACAGGGCGGCCTCCGGACTGATGTCGGGATCAAGTCCGCTGCCGCTCGCCGTGAGGAGATCGCCGGGAGCACCTTCACCGGCAGTTTTCTTGCGATCGGCCACTGCCTTGGCCAACGCTGCGCTGGTGGGTCCGAGGTTGGAGGCGCCACTAGGCAAGGTCGCATAGTCGCAGGCGGAGGGGCGGGGCCAGAAGAGATCCGCTTCCTCGAACTTTTGGGCAATCAGCTTTGAGCCAAGGAGGCGGTCGCCATCCTTGATCAGTGATCCCGAGGCCTGCTCGGGGAAAAGGTTTCGGGTGAGATCGTTTACTACGATCGGATAGATGATGCCTGTCAGCAGGGTAAGCAGCAAGAGCATCAGCACAGATTGAATCACGGTTTTCATAGGGAAATGAGAAGTTGGGTTTGCGGAGCGTGCGTTAGGCGAGGTGCATGGCGACAAGTGCGAGGTCGATCAGCTTGATCCCCGCAAACGGGGCCACGATCCCTCCGACGCCGTAGATCAAGACATTGTTGGTCAGGACCTGAGCCGCACCGAGCGGACGGTATCGGATGCCTTTCAGGGCGAGGGGCACCAGGGCGATGATGATAAGGGCATTAAAGATGACGGCACTGAGGATAGCACTCGAGGGTGAATGGAGGTGCATCACATTGAGGGCCTCCAGTGGTCCGCGGGTACTTTCTGAGACTGCATAAAGAAGTCCGAACATTGCCGGCAGGATCGCGAAGTACTTAGCCACATCGTTAGCGATGCTGAATGTGGTCAGGGCGCCTCTGGTCATGAGCAGTTGCTTTCCGATCTCCACGATCTCAATGAGCTTGGTGGGATTGCTGTCGAGATCGACCATGTTGCCGGCTTCTCGGGCGGCCTGAGTGCCTGTGTTCATGGCGACGCCGACATCGGCCTGAGCGAGCGCCGGGGCATCGTTGGTCCCGTCGCCAGTCATGGCAACAAGCTTTCCTTCGGCCTGTTCCTGACGGATTCTCTGGAGCTTCTGCTCGGGAGTGGCTTGTGCCATGAAGTCGTCAACGCCTGCCTCGGCTGCGATGGCCGCCGCGGTGAGAGGGTTATCACCGGTGATCATCACTGTGCGGATACCCATCTGGCGGAGTTGGGCAAACCGCTCCTTGATTCCATGCTTCACCACATCCTTGAGATGGATAACGCCCATCACCTCACGACCCTCGGCGACCACCAGGGGTGTGCCTCCGGCCCGGGAGATGGCATCGACAGCTGCAGAGATTTCCACATGGTAGATCCCGCCCTGCGATTCGACGAGATTCCTAATGCTCTCCGCGGCTCCCTTGCGGATGCTGTTGATCGTATTTCCGGCATCATTGAGAATATCGACGCCGCTCATGCGTGTCTGGGCTGTGAAGGGGACGAAGCGTGCCTGAGGGTGAGTTAGTTCACGGACGCGAATACCGAATTTTTCCTTCGCTAACACCACGATGGAGCGACCTTCTGGGGTCTCATCTGCCAGTGATGCGAGTTGGGCTGCTGAAGCAAGCTGCTCGGTGGTGATGTTTGGTGCAGGAACGAAATCGGAGGCCATGCGGTTACCGAGCGTGATAGTTCCTGTCTTGTCGAGAAGCAGGACATCAATGTCGCCGGCAGCTTCCACGGCGCGTCCGCTGGTGGCCAGAACATTGCGTCTCACGAGACGATCGATGCCGCTGATGCCAATGGCACTGAGTAGGCCGCCGATCGTTGTCGGGATGAGACAGACAAGCAGGGCAATCAGGACCGGCAGTGAAACATCCACCGCATGGTGCTGCCCTGCCGCCGTCTCGCTGTAGTGGGCAAAGGAGGGAAGCGTTGCGACAGCCAACAGGAAGAGGACTGTCAGGCTCACCAGCAGAATGCCGAGCGCAATCTCGTTTGGCGTTTTCTGACGGCGAGCCCCCTCGACCATTGAGATCATGCGGTCAATGAAGGTATTTCCCTGCTCGGAGGTAATCCGAATTACGATCCTATCTGAGATGACACGGGTGCCTCCAGTAACGGCGCTGCGATCACCGCCACTCTCACGGATCACGGGAGCCGACTCGCCGGTGATCGCGGATTCATCGACGCTGGAGATACCCTCAACAACCTCGCCATCACCGGGAATCACATCACCAGTTTCACAGACGACCAGATCATCGACCTTGAGCTCGGTGGCAGGGATTTTTTCCTCATGCCCCTCATTGAGGCGACGGGCAAAGGTTTGTGTCCGTGCAGCTCTCAGAGAAGCAGCCTGAGCCTTACCGCGTCCCTCAGCGAGGGCCTCCGCGAAATTGGCGAAGAGAACGGTGAACCAGAGCCAGAGAGTCAGTTGCAGGAGAAAACCGCTGAAGTGGAGCACGGTAATTACCGTGGTGATGATCGATCCGAGGAAGACCACGAACATCACGGGATTCTTCCACTGGACTCGAGGATCGAGCTTTCGGAACGATTCCTCTACGGCGGGAAGAAGCAGCGAGGCATCGAAGATGGATGAAGTTGTTTTAGAGCTCATGTCAATGATGGGAGAATAAGATTGGTTAATGATCAGAAAGATCTACCCGCGTTCATCAGCAGCTGTTCAACGATTGGCCCCAAGCAGAGGACCGGAAAAAAGGTCAGCGCCACGACAATCAGAAGGACGCTGATCAGCAGACCGATGAAAATCGGGCCTGTTGTCGGGAATGTTCCCGAGCTCGCAGGAGCAATTTTTTTAGCCGCCATACTTCCGGCGATTGCCAGGCAGGGAATGATCACAACAAAGCGTCCCAGGAACATCACGAGGGAAAGAAGGTAGTTGTAGAAATTGGTATTCACCGTCAGTCCTCCGAAGGCGCTGCCGTTATTTGCCGCGCAGCTTGAGAAGGCGTAGAGTATCTCGCTCAGGCCATGAGGTCCGTTGTTTCCGAGTCCGGCAAGACCGGCGGGAGCCACGGCAGCGATCGCGGATCCCACAAGGATTAAAGAGGAAGGGACGATCACTGCGACGACGGCCCAACGAATCTCCGGAGCCTCAATCTTCTTGCCGAGGTATTCGGGGGTTCTTCCGACCATTAGTCCGGCCAGGAAGACCGTAAGAATGACATACATCAACATCCCGTACATTCCGGCACCGTCTCCACCGAAAACGACGCAGCCCAACTGGAGATTCAGCAACGTCATAAGCCCCGCAATTGGGGAAAGCGAGTCATGCATGGCATTTACCGATCCATTGGAGGTTCCGGTGGTTGAAATAGCCCAGAGGACACTATTCATGACGCCGAATCGCTGTTCTTTCCCCTCCATCGAGGCCGTGAGTGTCGTGACTGGATTCGGTTGCACCTCTGCATGCCAGGAAATAGCGAAGAAGACTGCGAAAAGAATGGCCATGGCCGCCCAGATCGCAATGCCCTGACGGACATTCCCAACCAAGTAGCCAAAAGTGAAAACAAGAGAGCTTGGGATGAGCAGGATCGCGAACATCTCGAGGAAGTTTGAGAAAGGCGTCGGATTCTCGAAAGGATGGGCGCTGTTCTGGCCGAAGTAGCCGCCCCCATTACTGCCCAGTTGTTTGATCGCGACCTGCGAGGCGACCGGTCCCTGAGGGATGATCTGCTCAGTCACGGTCTGGGTCTCCGTCACTGCATTGCCTTGGGCGTCCTTCACGGGTTGGCCGGCAGCATCGAGTTTCGGCACCTGCGTGGTCCAGGGAGCTGTTACCTTGGCGGTGTCATAAGGGCGAAAATTCTGAACAACCCCCTGAGAGACCAGCAGGAGTGACATTACGAGGGAAAGCGGCAGCAGGACGTAGAGAGTGGATCGAACCAAATCGACCCAGAAATTTCCGAGGGTGGAAGACTGGCGGCGGATAAGCCCGCGGGTCAGTGCGAGGAACACGGCAATGCCGGTCGCTGCGCTCGTGAAGTTGTGGACGGCGAGCCCCGACATCTGCGTGAGATAGCTCATCGTCGATTCGCCGGAGTAGGCCTGCCAGTTCGTGTTCGTCATGAACGAGACGGCGGTGTTGAGGGCGAGTGCGAAAGGGACGTTGGGTAGATGCTGGGGATTCAGCGGTAGCCAGGACTGTGTCATCATCTGGATGATTGTCAGAACACATCCAGCGATGTTGAAGGCGACTAGAGCCCAGAGATATTTCACCCACGACATCTCCTCGTTGCGATTGATGCCTGAAGCCAAGTAGAGGAACCGTTCGATGGGCCCAAAGAGCGGGGAAAGCCACGTCGGCTTCCCCGCGAAGACTGTGGCCATATAGCGTCCCAGTAGCGGGGAGAGTAGGACGAGCAGTCCGATGAAGAGGATGATCTGGATGAATACGTGGTTCCTCATGAGAGCCTCCTTAGGATGGTTTGCATGGAGGTCAAATTAGGGCATCCGCGCAAAACCGCCTAGTTAAGAGCTGTTCGGAATGTGTTAAGATTTTGTTAAGAAAAATCCTCAAAACCTTCTTCAAACTACACCATGTCAAAGCCCTCAAAAGGGTGATTGGGCATCCTTAATACTTAAGAAGTAATAGGAGGCTTTCGTGCTTGGCGGATATTCAGAGTCTTATTTCCGGACGAAGTCGGCGATGTGATGGCAGGCAATTTTGATTTGGTCCATTCCTGTCGAGTAAGAACACCTCACATACCCTTCGCCACTCGGGCCGAAGGCGGTTCCGGGAACGACGGCGACTTTCTTTGCATCGAGCAGCTTCAGTGAGAATTCCTTGCTGGAGAGTCCGGTGCCGCGGATGTCGGGGAAGACATAGAAGGCCCCCTTCGGCAGATGGCACGGGATGCCGGCCTCGTTCAGGGAGGAGACGATATAGTTCCTGCGGAGGCGGTACTCCTCTTTCATGCGTTCCATGGCGCGCTGGCCGCGCTCGAGGGCCTCGCAGGCGGCTTCCTGGCTCATGATGGAGGCGCAGAGCATGGAGTACTGGTGGATCTTCATCATGGCCTCGATGATGTCCGAGGGGCCGCAGGCATAGCCGATGCGCCATCCGGTCATGGCGAAGGCTTTGGAGAATCCATGCAGGAAGAGGGTACGCTCCTTCATCCCGGGGAGGGCGGCGATGGAGTGATGCGGCACGTCGTCGTAGGTGAGTTCGCTGTAGATCTCATCGGTTAGGACAACGAGGTCGTGCTTCACGGCGAAGGCGGCGATCTTCTTGAGTTCCTCGAGGGGCATGACCGCGCCGGTTGGGTTGGTCGGAAAGTTGAGCATTAGGACGCGGGTCTTCTTGGTCACCGCTTTTTCGAGGTCGGAGACCTTGAGCGAAAATTCATCCTCGGCTCGCGTGGCCACGGCCACAGGAACGCCGCCAGCCAGCTGGATGCTGGGGCTGTAGGAAACGTAACACGGCTCGTGGTAGATGACCTCGTCGCCCGGATTGAGCAGGGCGCGGAGCGCCAGGTCGATCGCCTCGGAGACGCCGACCGTGACGATGATCTCGTCGTGGGGGTTGTATTCCACGACGAAGTGCTGCTCGACATACTTCGCGATCGCGCGTCGGAGGCGTGGGGAGCCGAGGTTGGAGGTGTAGCCGGTCTTCCCCTTCTCCAGGGAATAGATGGCGGCCTCGCGGATATGCCACGGGGTGACGAAGTCGGGCTCGCCGATGCCAAGGGAGATGACGTCCTTCATCGATTGGACGATCTCGAAGAAATCTCGGATCCCCGAGCGGGGAATGTTGCGGACGTGCTCCGCGATGCGGGAACTGCTCATGACCTGCGCAGGTTGGGTCAGGGAGTCACCGAGAGGCGCTCAGGAGCCTCCTCGACGGCGTGGAACATGCCGTTCTCCTTGTAGGTCTTGAGGCGGAAGTGGGTCGCGCACGACTGGACGGCTTCGATGGTGCTGAGCTTGTCGGCGACGAAGGCGGCGACTTCGCGGAGGTTGCTCCCCTCGACGACGACCATGAGATCATGGCCGCCGCTCATGAGGTA
>CAIZIQ010000049.1 GCA_903933015.1 uncultured Spartobacteria bacterium
GCTTACTCGTCATCTCCGCACGCAGGGAGCAATGCGTGCCTGCCTCAGCACGGATGGGAGCAATGAGGCAACGGCGATTGCCAAGGCGAAGAGGGCTCCCAAGCTTGAAGAACTAGATCTTGTTGGGGAAGTTTCCACCAAGGAGCCGTATGAGTGGGATCCCGACTGCAAAGAGAGCATTCAGTTCGGCATGGTGTCGCACAAATCCAGCGATAAGGAACCCTTGGTGGTTCTCTATGATTTCGGTGTAAAGCGGAACATCCTTCGCCTCCTGCGTTCCCATGGGGTTCGCGTCATGGTGGTTCCCTCGGACACACCTGCAGAGAAGGCACTCTCATTCAATCCCGACGGCATCTTTCTCTCGAACGGTCCCGGTGATCCGGCTGTCCTGACTGAGGCCCATGAGACAGCCCGCCGACTTGCGGAGATAAAGCCGGTTTTTGGTATCTGCCTCGGTCACCAGATTCTTTCGCTTGCCTTTGGAGCGACGACATTCAAGCTGAAATTCGGACATCGTGGTGCCAATCAGCCGGTTCAGGATCTCCGGAATGGCCGTGTCCTCATTACCTCTCAGAACCATGGCTATGCCGTGAAGGAAGAGGGCCTTTCTTCAGATCTCGAAGTGACCCACAGACATCTCAATGACGGAACCGTGGCAGGGATCCGTCACCGCACGAAAAAGGTGAGTGCGGTCCAGTTCCATCCGGAGGCGTCGCCTGGCCCTCACGACTCTGCCCCGTTCTTTGAGGAATTCGTGGCAGCGATCCGTTCCTAAAGGTTCATCACTGCCGTGAATGCCTTGGGCTTCGGTTCATAGAACCGGAGTCCGTCATCAATGGCTTTTTTACGGAGTTTTGGAATTTTCTCCCCGATGGCCTGCAGTATTCGGGCTGAGGTCTGATTCTTGGGACCATGTTTCAGAGTCTCGGCAAGTAAGGCCAAGTCTCTTTCTTTTCCCGCTGACTCGCCAATCAGTTCAAGTTCCTCAATCAACCGGATGCTATCGTCGGGCCAGAACTTGACAGTGACACGGAGGGAGTACCAGAGCTGCTTCAGCAGTTTTCTCCAGGTATGAAATAGCTCCGGATCATCATTGAGAGAACAGAGTTCCAAGGTTGTGCGTCCCCGTCGATAGACCCTGCGGACTCTTCTGATGAGATCTTTCCCATCCAGAGAATCTGATGGCCATTCCGAAACAGCAGCGAGAGTTTTCTTCAAGGTGGCGATGACTTTCGGAATGTGTCTGGCATCATTGATGCGGCGTTGTTTTGCGATATCCGCGAGCCCTGCCCTGATTCCGGAACACTCCTTAGGATCAAAGCCGTTCGATTCCAGAATCAGATCGAGGGTCTCTACCTGAACTTCAGAATCCCTGAGAGGGGAGAGCCGTCCAGATGCTTCCCTTAGATCGGAGTAAAGTTTTTCCCTATGCTCTTTTGGAAGTGCTGGTGCCGCCAATTGGATAATAGCCCGGGTTTTTTTAATGTAGGTCCGTGCATTGTGCACAGGTTCCGGGGAGACATTGTTCCCCTTGAGTTCCGCAATGGCCGACTGGAGTTGCAGAAGCGCGATGGATTGTAATCCCTCAGCGGGTGCCTCACTCCGACGTAGATGAAGGCGAGGTTTTTTGAGACGCTCCGTATCTGATTTGATTTTTCGGCTCGTTTTCATGACGTGTCGAATGCTCTCGGATTACGGTATTGCCTTGAAGGCCCTCAGCCGCAGGACCAGGAAGAGTAGGGTTTAGAAACAAGTGCTGAGTTGTAGTACCTAGGGTCTCCGGTGACCTCGGCTCCGACCCAGGATGGAAGAGTCACAATCTCGTGGGGATCACGCATTTCGACTTCGGCAACAAGCAATCCTTGATTGGCACCATGAAATTCATCGATCTCCCACACGTGGTTGGAAAACGGGATCCTGTAGCGAGTTTTCTGAATGATTTCTCCATCACAGAGAGGAATCATCTTGCGGGCATCCTCCAAAGGAATCTGATATTCAAACTCATCGCGTGTGATACCACTGACAGGTCCCTTGATGGTCAGGAAGGATTTTTCACCTGCGATTCTGACACGCACGGTCCTGCCAGTGCCGCGAGAAAGATACCCCTGGGCATAGGCAATACCGACAGCGCCGTGACGCCAGGAGTCGTCGGCTAGTAGGAATTTTCTTTCGATTTCGACTCCCATAATCTTGAGTTTCTCTCCTAAGTGCCCTCCGCCGCAAGAGCAATGGGTGATTCCGGGATGTTGCAATGATATCGCTTACGGTTTGGCTTCCTGTGCCCTGTGGCATTAAAGTCATCTCCATGTGGATTATCTACGCGGTCACGGCATCGATTTGTTGGGGCATGAGTTATGCGGCCAGCGGTCCCATGCTCAAGAAGGGTTTCAGTCCCTTGCTTTTCTTTTTTGGCTATTCACTGTTGGCCCTCATTGGGGCGACGATCTCGTTGATTACCTCTGGAAAGTTGTCTTCAGCACTGAAGTTTACATGCTTGGAACGCTCCGATGCGGGGTGGTTCCTTTTTTCAGTCATGATCGGTGCACTCGGTGCCTATCTTACCTACGCAGCGATGGGTGCTAAAAATCCAACGTTGGCATCACTGATTGAGATTTCTTACCCGCTCTTTGTCGTCCTATTTACCTGGGTGTTTTTCCGAGAGGTACAATTGAGTCTGATGACGCTCTGCGGCGGAATACTTGTCCTGACGGGTGTGGCGGTGATTCTTGTCGGTGAGCACTGATCTAATTCGCCGGGAATTCAGCGTCATGTCGTATGCCGAATCAGAGCGATGGCAATCTCGATCACGATGAGGACGATGATGGCGATTTCCAAAAGCTCGCCCCGAGATCCCGAAGCCTCTGCATAGAGGGCTGCATAGGTATCGCGCACGATGGAAAGCTTGCGATCGACGGCGGCACTGACCGTCGGTACTCGGAAGGTCTCGAGGGATGCCTTATAGATCCTGGCCAGATAGACATCCTCGGTGACCTGAAGCACGTTGTCAGCTTTCTCCGTCAACTCGGTGACTTCCGCCACCAGGGTGTAAAGCTTTCGTGCAAGATCGGCAAAACGTCGCGGAGCCAGGAGGTTGGTTGCTTTGCGCGCTTCCTTAACCATCTCGTACATCCTGGGGAGTTCGTCATCGAGAAGCTCATCGTAGTAACGGAACTCGAGTAACTGGGCATTGGCCACCTCGATGATATCGGCCACGTCGGAGTCGCCGTGGGGTTCGTAGATAAAGGCACGGTCCCACGTCAGTACCACGAGATCATCCTCATAGTATGAGAATTGCTGTCTGAGGAGGTCGGTTCTGGTCTTGAGGGCGAGAGGTCTCGACTCACCCGAGAGAATCGGAAGGAGATCAACACGATCTGGCAGATCTGATCCTTTTACCGGCTCATTCCATTTGTGGACATTGACGATGAGATGATCCTCCTCGAGGACCGAGGTGTTGGGTCGTATGATTGCAGGGAAGAGTACTTGATTTATCTCCTTGAGAAGCGAGTTCCATGGCTCTCCCGGTGAAGAGGGTCCGATGGTTGTATTAATGGCTTCCGTGAAGGCCATGAATTCC
>CAIZIQ010000050.1 GCA_903933015.1 uncultured Spartobacteria bacterium
CCGATGTAGGAACCGGGAAGCTCCACATTCTCAACGGCGGTCTGGGTGGTGAGCAGATTGTAGCGTTGGAAAATAAACCCGAAGAGCCGTCCCCGCGCCTCGGCGCGTTCATCAGGCTTGAGTCTGGAAACATCGCGTCCATTCAGCTCGAAGCGCCCCTCGGTCGGCGAGTCCATGAGACCAAGGATGTTCATGAGGGTCGTTTTGCCTGAGCCCGAGGGGCCGATGATCGCCACAAATTCCCCTATTTCGATTCTCAGCGAGACGCCGTGCAACACCTCGATCTCGGAGTCCCCCACCGGATACCGCTTGATCACACCCTCCATGAGGATGGCAGGGGATGGATGGTCAGAAGCGGAGGTCACGGCAGGCTATGCGATCGCACCCGGCACGACTCAGTGAATCATGACCCTGGGCCGTGACTGCGGGCCCACTTCGATGGGCCCGGTGATGACCTCATCCCCCTCCGAGAGACCGGAAACAACCTCCGCCGAAACGCGGTTTTTGATCCCCAGGGTCACCTCCACGACTTCGGGTTTGTCGTTGTCGTTGAGGATAAAGACTTTCGTTGGCCTAAGTTTTTTCCCTTTGGTGGCGGAGTGCACCTCCGATGGAGGCAGCTGATGCTTGGCGTAGTCAAGTGCGGCAAGAGGCATGATCAGCGCATTGGTTCTTGAAACCATGGGAAAGTAGACCTGTGCCGTCATATCCGGCAGGAGGACATGCTTTTCGTTGGGAACGTCGAAAATCGTGTTGTAAAAGACCGGAGGCGTGGCGTTAAGCGAGGAGGGGGTGATAACACCGACGGTGCCCTCGTGATGCGTGTCGGGATCTCCGAGTGTCGTGAAATAAACCGGCAGACCGGTGTGGATACGCTCGATGTCAGCCTCGGAGACCTGGGCCTGCACTCGCATGGTATCGAGGTTGGCCAACCTGAAGAGAATCGGCGCCGTTTGGCTGGCATTGAGCGTCTGGCCCTCTCGAGCCTGAATCTGGGTCACGCTTCCGTCGATCGGCGCGTAGATCTTGGCGTGATCAAGTTGGGCCTTCGTGGCATCGAGACTCCCCTTGGCCTTGTCGATCTGAGCGCTCAGGGCTTCGATATTGGCCTGGGCACGCGAATAATCGGCCTGTGATGAGTTCAGTTCATCCTGACTGACCGCATCGCTCTTGAGCAGGTTCTTGTTTCTGGTGAGTCGCTGCTCGGCCAGAGTGAGCGTGGCACGGGCGGCATCCATCTGGGCGTCCAGGTTGTCCAGAGTCGCCTCTCCTTGCACCATCTGGGCCTGAAACAGTGTCGGGTCGATCTCGGCAAGCAAATCACCCTTCTTCACGGTCTGACCGATCTGGATATGGATTTTTTGCAGGATTCCTGAAACCTGGGCCCCAATATCAACATACTCCTTGGCTTGAATCGTTCCCGTTGCGGAAACCGCATCCTCGAGGGTACCTCGGTTGATGGTACCGGTGATGTAGTTCACAGGGGGCGCTGCACTCTGCCACTTCAGGAAGGCGGCAACACCAATCAGCAGTAGAATCCAGGGAAGCCAACGGAAGATGGAAAATCGTGGAAGCGCCATGGGGTGAGAGGCTTGGATGGTATCACCGCTGGATCGTCAAACGAATGTTTTTTATCACGCCAAACTCAGCAGGAGCCCGACAGAAACTCGTTCAGATCCTCCGCAAGCGGCGATTCCCAACGGAGTCTCTCCCCCTGATACTCAAGCTCCAGCGAACAGGAATGCAGCGCATGCCTCGGCAACCAAAGCTGTGCCTCAAGCCGGGAGGTCCAGCCTGTCTCGATGAACTTCAGATAGCACTCTTCGGAGGGGCCATAGATCTTATCACCGACAACCGGATTCCCGGAGTGGGCAAGGTGGATGCGGATCTGGTGAGTCTTCCCAGTGAAGGGAGTGCAA
>CAIZIQ010000051.1 GCA_903933015.1 uncultured Spartobacteria bacterium
CTCCCGCTGCACATCGGTCGAGTTTCCTCGTCCAGCCACCGTGGGATTTCTCCGTCCCCGGTTGGCAGCATGGGGTGTTACCTCATGCGTTCCTGATGTCTTAACGAAGACTAGCATCTCCCCTCTTTCCACGCAAGTCACCGGGCGGATCTCTTTGTGTCATAGCGGGGAAAGGTGCTAGGCCTGACTCGCTACGCGAAGAAGGAACTCTCCATGGAAATGGATGAGGATACGAATTATTGAGTTTAGACGACGCCGACAGGGGGAAGGTCGCGCAGGAAACAGCCAACGAAGGTTCGGATGATGAGGAAAACATAGCACGAGGACTAGGCTCGTGGAGCAGGGGCTCAAGGAGGCGGAGCATGATACGATGCTCCGCTGCCAAAAAGCTGATTTCCTAGGGAACCATCACCCCATCCTACTGAGGGAGGATGGAGACTACTCGCTCTCCGGAGCGGTCTCCGAGACCTCTGTGGATTCCTGTGTCCCCGAGGATCCGGCTGCTTTGCTGGCAGCCTTGGCCTTCAGCTTCTCTTCCTTCTTGCGCTTCTTTTCCATTTCTTTCCTGCGCTTCTCAAAGCCGTAATTGATTTTGACCATGGTCGTATTCTTCTTGGTTGTGTTGGTTTCCTAGGGGAGGTCTCTCAGACCTCTCCGTTGAGCCATCTGGTGAATTTTTCGTCAAGACGACCGAACATCGCCGCGGCATCTCGATCCATATTCGTGAACTGGCCCCATTGGAGGATATCCTTGGACTTTCCACTGCCCTCGATCTCCATGATGAAATCCTCTACGAGCGTTCCCTGGGAGGCGTAGGTGCAGCGAAGGTGATCCCTGCAAAGTTCTGCCGTCAGATTCTGCCTGTTTTTGGTTCCGATGCCCATTTAGAGAGTGAAAAATCTTTCCCCTAAGATTCTCGGGAACGGGGAAAAGAAAGGGGCGTCGAGTTGCAATGTCACTGCATCCTACCCCTCTCACTCCGGTTCCACGAATGAAATTATTGCAAAACTCACAAACACCGACCAAGAGCTCCCTGTGTTTTATTTTGCAAAGCATCAGAAAGCGGTTAACTTTATGAAGTTCGATTTTTAATGATTCGTTGCGTGGTAAATTGTCAGTTGAGTTTCTCAATGGTGATTTGAAACCCGGTTCTCGGGAACAGCTCTGATTAGCAGAATTCGTCACCAAATACACATCACATGAAACTCTACGTAGGTAATCTTACCTTTGACACCACTGATCAGGACCTCCGCGATCTCTTCACCCAGTACGGAAAACCGACCGAGGTCGCCCTCGTCACCGACCGCGAAACCGGCCGCTCCCGCGGATTCGGCTTTGTCACAATGGGTAACGCCGAGGAAGGCAATGCAGCCATCGCGGCACTTGAAGGCAAGGACTTCCAGGGTCGTAACCTGACCGTCAATGAGGCACGTCCCCGCGAGGATCGTCCCCGTGGCGCAGGCGGTGGTGGAGGCCGCTCATTCGGAGGTGATCGCGATCGCGGTCCTCGCCGCTACTAAGCGGATACCCGGACAGCTCAAATAACAATCTAGCGGGACCACCAAAAGTGGTTCCGCTTTTTTGTACCCGGAAGGGAACGCAGGGAGCTGCAACCCCTGAGACTGTAACATTTTTGACAAAATCTGCATTTAGTCCATGACCTGGGGAATTCCTCATGTAGTGTCACTGCCCCTCTATTCCCGATTTTCACGTCATTCCACCCCAATGTTGCTCTGCATCGACTTCCAACCGGCTTACGCCGAGGCATTCTTGCCGTCGATGAAGCCGCTCCGCTCGAGACTGAGCCGCGCCGCAAGGGAGCGGGAGGAAGTTCATTTCATCTACAATGAGGCCTATTCCCTGGAAGGGGAGGAACTCGGTGATCCGATCGAACGCGTACTCTCCTGGAGTCGAAAGGCACGCCTGTCTATCGGCTCCGTCCTGATGATCCGTAAGAACTTCGGCTGGGTTTCCCACCTCTTTCGTAACGGCTACGAAAGGAGCGTCGCCGTATCCATCCTGAGGTACCTCATGGAACACAACCTCTCCAGCAGTGCCGAGATGCCGCGCAGTGAACTGGAAAGGATCGTCTCCTCCTCGCACGAGGACTTTGAGGGATTCTGGGACTGCTCTCCGGAGGCCTGGGAAGAGATACTCTCCGGGGCGATCGCGATGCCGTACCTCTTCGAGGGAGGGGTCCTCCCTTGGCTGGAATCGCTGAGAAGCAGGAAGGGCGAAGCCGTGGAGGTTACCGGGGGATTCCGTCACCGTTGCCTCGATGAGATGTGCATGCTGCTGGAAGCTGGGGACATCCCCTACCGACTCAATGAATCACTCATCTACGGATTGAAAGAGAATGCCCCTGAGGATCTGGAGGAGATCCTCGGACTCGAGGTTCCGCACGCCCTCTCCCCTCTACTCATCCCTGATTCCGACATGGTGGAGCCTGGAATGCTCTCTGTCTAATAATCCAGGTCCTTGTTGGCCGGACTGAGAGCAACACTCCCCGGAGGATGCTCACGCAGGTAGCCTGCGATGTAGTCTGCAATCGCTTTTGCAATCACGGGGAAGGTTTCCGAGCGGTCATCCAGGAGCCGCTTCTGCACATCCCTGCGATCGATGAATTCAACCTCGAGGAAGCACTTGGGAACGGCATCGAGCTGAGGGTATTTCGCCATCTGGTAGAAAAGGTAGGCCCCCGTCCCATCATGGATATGGTAGTCGTTGATCGAATCCATCACCGGAGAACGGGGAAGAAAACTCCTCACGGCCCCCGAGGTGCTTGCCGCAAGACCGTCGGCAAAGCGGAGGTCAGCCTCATGATTGGGGTTCCTCTCCTTGCAGTGGATCATCGCAACCGTACCAAGAGCTGATCCGTGCGCGAAGGTGTTGAAGTGGATGCTGACAAGGGCTGCCGGATTGGTGGCCTCGGCAGCAACCTTGGCACGCTCGGAAAAATCAGGATTCCAATCATTGGTCCTGGTCAGGATGCACTTGATTGCCGGAGCGCCTTTCGTGCCGGGCTCGGATTCGAGCGCTGATTGGATTTCCCTAGAGAGTTCGAGCGTGAGATCCTTCTCCCTGAGACCAGACGGCGAGGTGGCATTATTCGGTGAGGAGTTCGACTTCAGGAGATGGGTCCCGGTGACATGGGTGCCACCGTGTCCCGGATCGATGATCACGGTGAATTCCTCCGAAGCCGATGCGCCAAACAACAGGATTCTTGAGAAGAGGAGTGAGAGCAGGAACAAGCGCATCACCAAGGCTCTCATAAAGGAGACTCGAAGTTTTTTCAACTGGCCGGAGGGAGCAGGGAGCCATGGGGACTCCAACTCCTCCCCTACCCTCCGTGATAAAGGTACCCCTTGGCCAACACCGTGAACTCCTCGACCTGTGAGTCGGCCCAGGACTTGTCACGTCCCAGTTCCTTCGCGAGAACGGAGGCAACGGCAGGGGCTGCCTCGATCGCAGCGCGCGCGTCCAGCAGGAGCGCACGCGTGCGTCTGGAGAGAATATCTTCGAGTGTCCTGGCCTGCTCGTGACGGGCTCCCCAAACAACCGTGGCGAGAGGATAGGCGAGACGAGGATGCATCGACTCGCCAAGTTCGGGGTTTTCCTCAATGAGCTTATTGATTTCCTCGAACTCACTTCCGTAAACGGCCAGCCAATCAGGAAGCGAAGACGCATTCGGACTCCTCCATCCTTGAAGTTGGAGCTTGTCGGTGACGCAGGGGCGTTCCTCGAGCCCCCCGAGTGTTGCCGCGTGGTCCATGGCATCCTCGGCCATCTTCCGGTAGGTGGTCCACTTCCCCCCGACGATGGTGAGTAGTCCGGCATCGGAAACAAGCACCTCGTGGTTGCGGGAAATCGCCTTGGTGGAGGAGCCATCCTTGCCCGGAGGGCGTACGAGGGGTCGCTGACCTGCGAAGATGCTCAGGATGTCCTTCTCCTGGGGATCACGGGCCAGGTATCGGGCCGCATTCCGGAGGATGAAGCCTATCTCTTCCTTAAGGGCGCGAGGCTCGATCTCAGCATGCTCCATCGGGGTGTCGGTGGTTCCCACCAGGACCTTCCCGTGCCATGGGATCACAAAGAGGACGCGACCATCATCGGTGTGTGGGACCATGATCGCAGAATCTCCCTGGAGGAAGGAGCGGTCAAAGACCAGATGGACTCCCTGACTCGGCTGGACGGCACGGGGTGACTTCGGGTCATCCATGTGGCGGATCTCGTCGCTGAAGATGCCGGTGGCATTGATGACCACGGAGGCCTCCACGGTATGGGAGGTGCCGGTTTCCATATCAGTGAAGTGGACGCCATTAACGAGACCATTCTTCTTGGTAAGGCCGGTGACCTTTATGTAGTTAAGCACACAGGCTCCGTGGTGCACGGCAGTCCTTGCAAGAGTGACCGCAAGACGGGAATCGTCGAACTGTCCGTCGAAATATTCCACGCCTCCGAGCAGATGCTCCTGCTCGATATTCGGGATCATTCCCAGGGTCTCCTCGCGTGAAAGCAAATGTGATGGGGAGAGGTTCAGCTTCCCCGCAAGGGCATCGTAGACCTTCATCCCGATCCCGAAAAAAGGCCCCTCCCACCACTGGTATCGGGGAACAATGAAGGAAAGGTGGTGCACCAGTTGAGGAGCATTCCTGTGGAGAAGTCCCCTCTCCCGGAGGGCCTCGAGCACCAGCGGGATGTCACCCTGCTCGAGATAACGGACACCTCCGTGAACCAGCTTGGTGCTCCGGCTGGAGGTCCCCTTCGCGAAGTCGGAGGCCTCCAGGAGGAGTGTTTTGTACCCACGTGTGGCGGAGTCGACAGCAACACCGAGACCGGTTGCGCCACCCCCGATGATGACAACATCCCAGCGTGGGGTTGAGTCGAGTTGCTTGAGGAGGTTGTTGCGGTTCATGGAAAAGTCTTTGTGGCTCCGGTTGGTCTTGTGGTGTCAGCTGCTACATTTGTTCAGGAAGCCCACTTCTGGGAACGCTTCACGGCGCGCTTCCACATCTTCAGCCGGGCACGGCGGTCACGGGCCATGATGGTGGGCTCGAAGCGCCGGTCAACGGAGCGGATCTTGGCCAGGGTCTCGATGTTCGGCCAGATCCCGGCCCCGAGTCCGGCGAGCATGGCGGCCCCGAGCGCAGTGCTCTCAATATTGGAGGGGCGCTCCACGGCACACCCGAGAAGATCGGCCTGGGTCTGCATCAGGAGATTGCTGGCACAGGCTCCTCCATCGACCCTGAGGGTGGTGATTTTCTTTCCCGAGTCTTTCTCCATGGCCGTGACCAGATCGGCAACCTGGAATGCGATCCCATCGAGGGTCGCCCTAGCGATATGCGCCGAAGTGGTGCCACGGGTCATTCCGAGCAGCGTGCCCCTCGCCTCGGAGTCCCAATACGGAGCACCGAGGCCGGTAAAGGCGGGCACGAGGTAAACTCCGCCACTGTCGTTGACCCGTGCTGCGAGTTCGTTGACTTCGGGTGCGCTGCGGATGATCCCGAGACCATCGCGAAGCCACTGGATGGAGGCTCCTCCCATGAAGACGCTTCCCTCGACGGCGTACTGGAGGGGTTGGTCGCCGATGCGCCATGCCACGGTGGTCAGGAGGCGGTTCGCACTCGAAATCGCGTCCGACCCGGTGAAAACAAGGAGGAAGCAGCCGGTGCCGTAGGTGCACTTCACCAGACCCGGCTTGGTGCAGAGCTGACCGAAGAGCGCGGACTGCTGGTCACCGATTGCGCCGCAGATTGGGATGGAGGCCCCAAGAAGGGCAGGCACTGCTTTGCCGAGATTGCCACTGCTGGAGACGATTTCCGGAAGGAGTGCACGGGGAATATTAAAGAGGGCCATGAGGTCCGCATCCCAGTCCCCGGTGCGGATGTTCATGAGCATGGTGCGCGAGGCGTTGCTCACGTCGGTGACATGGGAGGCACCACCGGTGAGCTTGAAGATCAGCCAACTATCGACGGTTCCAGCCGCCAACTCGCCCGAGGCGGCACGCGCATGACCGTCGGGGATCTCTCTCAGGATCCAGTGAATCTTGCTGGCAGAAAAGTAGGGGTCGAGAAGGAGTCCCGTCCTCTGCTGGACAAGAGGCTCCTTGCCACCCTCCCGGAGGGCGCTCATGAAATCGCCTGTCCGGCGATCCTGCCACACAATGGCACGGTGAACCGGTTCACCGGTCTTGCGGTCCCAGACCACAACTGTCTCGCGCTGGTTGGTGATTCCGATCGAGGCGATCTCGGAAGGCTTGATTCCAGCCATCGCAATCGCACCCCTGGCGGTTTCCAAAATACTCTCCCAGATCTCGGCGGCGTCGTGCTCGACCAAACCGGGCTGAGGGAAGTGCTGGGTGAACTCCTTTTGAACCGTGGCGACGGCCTTCAGGTTCTCATCATAGATGATCGAGCGTGAGCTGGTGGTGCCTTGGTCGAGTGCGAGGATGTATTTCATGGGAGGGAAGAGGTGAGTGGGGTACGGCGATCGCGGAAATTGCGCTAGAAACGGCCCAGAGCCATGTAGCAGAGGGCGGCAAGGGAACACCCGATCAGGGGACCCACCACCGGAATCCAGGAGTAGGACCAGTCGGAGGTTCCTTTACCCGCAAGCGGCAGGATGGTGTAGGCGATGCGTGGACCTAGGTCGCGCGCGGGATTGATCGCGTAACCCGTCGGCCCCCCGAGGGAAAGACCGATCGCCCAGACCAGGAGCCCCACCGGAAGCGCTCCCAGGGCACCCAGATCAATCGGAAAGACGGAATCGCTCTTGGGTGCGCCGACCGCTCCCTTCATGCAGAAGATGCAGAAGATCAGCACGAAAGTCCCGATGGCTTCGCAAGTGATGTTGGCGGCGACATTCCGAATGGCCGGAGCTGTGCAGAAGCAGGCACGCTTCAGCTCTGAATCCTCGGTGACCTTCCAATGGGTAAGGAATGCTATCCAGACAACAAAGGAACCGAAGATGGCTCCCAGAAGCTGGGCAATGATGTAGGCGGGGACGGAGCCCCAGGGGAAATTCCCCGCCATCGCCATCGCCACGGAAACCGCAGGGTTTAGATGGGCGCCGCTGATACGGGCAACCGAAAAGACCGCGACGAAGACGGCCATGGCCCATCCTCCCGTGATGACAATCCATCCTGCATTCTGGCCTTTGCTGCGGGCGAGGAGTGTGTTGGCGACAACGCCGTTGCCCAGAATGATGAGCAGCGCCGTTCCAATGAATTCGGCAATGGGGGGATACATCACGTCCAAGGTTAATCAAGCAGGGGCCTTCCGCAAGCGGTATGAGAAACGTCGAGCCGATGCATTCGGTGCCTGGCCGGAATTTCCGTGATCATGGAGTTATTCTGCCTTATGAAAAACCGAAAGGGATCGCCTCAACACCACTCAATAACGAAGCGGATAAGGCAGTGTGAATGCGCTCTCGATTACTCGGATCTCGACGGGATCGGTGGCCAGCACCTCGATGACATCGAATCGGAAGGTAATATCAGGCATCTCCAGCAATCGAATCCAGTGAAGCGCCC
>CAIZIQ010000052.1 GCA_903933015.1 uncultured Spartobacteria bacterium
CGCGACTCGACTCGACGGCATCACTCACTTCATCAATGTCCAGGGGGATGAACCGCTGATCGATCCCCAACTCATCGAAGATCTCGCCACCTCGCTGCGTCGTGATCCACGAATCGCCATGATCACGGCTGCAACCCCCTTTCAGGATCTCTCCGAAGCCGAGGACCCGAACTGCGTTAAGGTCGTGGTGGGAATGGATGGAAACGCCCTCTACTTCTCACGTAGCCGCCTACCCTGCCACCGCGATGCCCATGACCCGAAGAGCGCCGTGACTCCCCTCCTCCATCTCGGAATCTATGGCTATCGACGCGATACCCTTCGAAAGTTGGTGAAACTCTCACCCAGCCCGCTGGAGCAATGTGAGAAGCTTGAACAACTCCGCGCCCTCGAACACGGAATCCCCATCCGCGTCCTCCTTACGGACCATCGCGGGATCGGCGTCGACACGCCGGCGGATGCAATCCGTGCCGAAAAACTGCTTCTCTCCAACCGCCATAGGCAACCCTCGCTCACTACTCTCAAAAAAAAGGGAGGGAGCCGTGAAAAGAAACGCTCAAAGTAAAAATTCGATCTGATTGCCGCCGGTGAGGGACCAGGCATCAATCCCCCGCCTCCGGAGATCCCGCGCAAACTCCTCGGCATAGCCATGCAGCGTGAACACGCGCTTCGGTTGAACCAAACCGACCATTTCCATCAACTCCCCGTAATCCGCATGGTCCGAGAGTGGAAAGACCGCATCGCATTGGTACCGATGAACGCTGCGCTCATCGATTCCCCAACCCGTGATCATCGCAAGCCTCTTTTCGGGAATATTTTCCAACATTGCGGAACCTGCGGTTGCGGGAGGACAGAGAAGGATCTTGCCGGAGACGGAATCGGGTTCAAACCGAGTGTAACTGGGGAAAACAATCCCAAGATCCTCGTAAAGGCGCGTCATCTGCCAGATCGATCCATGGACCATGATCGGCATGTCGCACCCCGCAAGCGCGGAAAGGATCTCCTGAGCTTTTCCCAGTGAGTATGCGAACAAAACAGGAACCTTTCCTTCGGACAGAGCCTCTCGGCAGAAGGTGATGATCTTGGCCACCGTCTGCTCGGGAGGGGGAAAATTGTATCTTGGGAGGCCGAAGGTGGTCTCCATGATCAGGGTATCCGCATGAACACTTAGAGCAGGCTCCCTCGAGAGCCCGGGTCGCAGTTTGAAATCACCGGTATAAAGGAGCCGTTCTCCTCCCTGCTCTATCAGGATCTGTGCTGAGCCAAGAACATGACCTGCCGGGAGAAGCGTCGCCCGGAAGGATCCGAAATCACGCTCCTCTCCATACTTCAGGACATGCTGCACCTTTCCACTGGAGCCCATGCGGGCCCTCATGAAGCGTGCCGTCGGATCGGTAAGGATCGTCCGTTGGTGATGCCCCGTATGATCGCTGTGGGCATGCGAAACAAACGCGAAAGGGCGGGTTCCTTTCGCATCAAGCCAAAGATCACAAGAAGGGAGAAAAGTCCCCCGATCGAAAAGGACTTCCATCATCTAGAGAGGGGGGCTTGCAGCGCCTTGGGATAACGAGGAAATTTCCATGCCCAGAAAAGGAGTATCGCCCCGATCACGATCATGAAGAGAGAGAGGAACTGTCCCCTGGTCAAAGCACCCGTCAACGGCGCGTCCGGTTCACGAAAGCACTCTCCCAAAATCCTTACCACCGCGTAGGCAATGAAGAAGATCCCAGTCAGGGCACCGTCGGGCAATCTCACCCGGGTCCGGAGCGTCCAAAGCAGGAGAAAAAGAAGCCCACCCTCCAGCACCGCCTCGACGAGTTGCGATGGATAACGGGGGGCGATTTCCACGGCAAGCACCTCCCGGAGGGACAATGAGCGGGCGACACCCGAAATCACCCCCTCCGGCGTGGCGAAGGAGGGATCGATGACCGTGGTTTTGGCCAGCAGGCGGTCAAGATGATCGGGCGAATAAAAGAGGATCTCCTTCGGAAACTGAACGGCCCAGGCTGCATTGGTCATCCTGCCGTAGAGTTCACCATTGATAAAATTGGCACAGCGTCCAAAAAAGAGTCCCACTGGGGCCACCACCACTAAATTGTCACCCAGATTCCTAAACGAGAGACAATGACGGCGGGCGTACCAAGCCGTGTAGAGGACAAGGCCCAGAATACCTCCATGGCTCGCCATTCCTCCCTCCCAGACACGGAAGAAGATCAGTGGATCATGAAAGAAACCTGCGGCATCGTAAAAGAGCATGTAGCCCAAACGCCCCCCGAGTAACACGCCGAAAAGGGCCCCCATCGTGATGAAATCACTTACCTGATCGGGGCGCAGATCCGAGTAGCCCTGAACTGCAAGGCGGCGGTAGAGGAGAATGCCAACCACAAATCCAGCCAGATAGGCCAACCCGTACCACCGAAGACCAATCCCTCCGAACTGGATCAGAAAGGGGCTCAGATCATGGATGTAGTAAGCCAGCAACATTCCCCGTGATCCTTGCGAATAAGTCGCAGACGGGCAATTTCTTTGACACAGGGGAGATCATTTCCATTATTCTGAAAAGCCGTGCACCAGAACCATCCCACTTCCCCCATCACTTGCGGAGTCTTTCTCCTGCTCGCATTCATACTGACCGGCTGCACAACCCTCGAGAACCGGCGGGATCTTTACTTTCCTCAGAGCGTCTGGGGCCCCTACACCAAGATGCTCCATCACGGAATCCCCGCGCCAAAATCCGTCCAGGGGACTTGGAAAGACACCGCCTCGGATGGCAAATCGGTGGTGCTGCCAAAACAACAGTAGGCAACCATAGGCTTTGTGTTCCAGAAGCCCGGAACACAACGACTCCGTAACACCTCCCAATAAAAAAGCCGGATCTAAAGATCCGGCTTTTGAACGAAAGGCTCCAGTACTATTGGACTACCGGAGAGAGTGAGGGCTGAGGGGGTGCGCCAGGATGCATCTTTTCCAGAATCGGCTCGATGCTCGGATCGGCCTTGATCATCGCGGCATGCATGGCATCGCGCAACCTTTGCTGTTCCTGCTCACGGGCCTCTGGCGTGGCGGCACTCTTCAGGGCTTCATGAGCAGCCTGCACCGCTGGATCCTGTTTCACAGTTTCACGGAGAGCCATGAGTTTCTGACGCTCGCTCTCGTTAAGGTTTTCCATACCCTTACCGTGCTCACCACTCTGCCCACCTTGGTGCCAGGGCTTTGCTCCCACCCCAGGACTTTGGTTCGGGGCAGGGGCACCGCCGCCTTCGTGTCTTCCCCCCCATTTGGGAGGCATCATCTTGGCAAGGATCGGCTCCACCGTGGGATCCACTTTGATCATCGCCGCATGCATCTCCTGACGCGCATTTTCCATGGCTTGACGCGCATCCTTCATCTTCTGTTCAAGTGTCGGATCCTGCTGGATCGCCTTGTCATGGGCTGCCTTGACTTTGGTTTTCTCTTCGGGACTCAATGCAGTCATGGGCCCATGCTCTCCCTGGGGAGGAGGGGGAGGAGCCTGCTGCTGCATATTCTCCAAGGAATTATTGGTTCCGGGCGCCTCGGGCTGGGCACGCACCGGAAGGAGACACACAATCGATAGCAGAGGAAGGAGATGTTTTGTTTTCATCTAAAGGGTAAACACCGAGTTCCGAAACAAGTTGCGCTGTTTTTAAAGTTCTCCCGGATTATGGAGGAGGTCGGCAACCCTCTGGAGTAATCTTCCCGCAGCTCCCCCGTCGAGCACCCGGTGGTCAAAGCTAAGGGTGAACTGGGCTTCCGTCACGGGGACGAATTCCTTCTTTTTTGCGTCCCAGAACGGAGTGACTCGACCCGCACCCATGCCCAGCAGGAGCGTCTGCTCCGGCAAGGGGATCGGGGTCGCCATGGTCAGTCCAAAGACACCGTAGTTGGTGATCGTTGCAATCGATCCGCCGGTGTCCGAACCGGGGAGTCGGCGCGCGCGGGCAAGCTCGACCAAGCGGTTGTACCGCTCGACCAGATCGGCAAGGGGGAACTGCTCGGCATGGCGTATAACAGGAACAAGAACCCCATCCTCCGCCTCCACGGCGAAACCAATATCCACGGAACGCGGATGAATCACACGGTCACCAATGAGACGCCCTGCCGTGGCGGGCATCTCGGAGAGGGCGATTGCAAGGGCCCTGAGCGCATAGAGAGCGGGGCCGGCCTTCACCGTCTGCTGCTTACGATGGGCAAGCAGTGTATCGAGTTGGATTGGCAGCACCACCGTCGCCAGCGGACGGGTCCAACTGCGGCGCATCGCATCGGCAACGGCGACACGCATGGAAGAGGCGGGTGAGATCGTGTTGCGTTCGAGGTCCTGAAGAAAGCGTTCCAGATCGTCAATCGTGACACGTCCACCGGCACCACTCCCGGCGACTCCGGCAAGATCGGCGGCATGAAGACCAAGTTCTGCCATACGAGCCTTCATCCGAGGGGAAAGAAAGCTGGCCCCCCCGGCATGGGCGGGAACGGGCAGGCCGCTGACTGTCGGCTCGACGGTTTTCTTCACCGATTGGGACGTGGCGGATTCGGAGGATTTGGCTGATTTTTTTTTGGGTTTCTCAACGGGAGGGGGTGGGGCATCGTTGAGACCAAGTCGCTCCGCATCCTCATCACTGATCTCCAGATATCCGAGCGTCGCACCGACAGCATAGCTCTCGCCGACATTGGCAGTGAGTTCCTTGAGTATGCCGCCGCAGGGAGCAGTCACACCCATCACGGCCTTGTTGGTCTCGACCTCCATCAGGTCGGTATCGGCCTCCACGCGGTCACCCACGGAAAAGCCCACCCGGACGATGGTTGCCTCGGCAATGGACTCGCCGAGTTGAGGCATGATGATGGGAAGGAGGTTGGCGGAGTTGGGAGATGGGAACATGGAGTGAAGGCGTAGGCTCGGTTGATGGGATCGCGGTCTAGAGTTCCAGAAGCTGTCGCAGGGAATTGGTGACGGCGGCGGCCGTCGGCCGATGTGTTCCCCAGAGCGCGGGATGGTAGGGAACGGGCGTTTCCTTGGCATTCAGGCGCTGCGGGGGCGCATCAAGGAGCCCGAATCCTTCCGTGGCAACACGTGAGATAACCTCGGCAGCCACTCCTCCCCAGGGCCATGCCTCGCCCACGACAAGCATGCGTCCCGTGCGAGCCACCGAGGCAAGGATTGTATCTGTGTCGAGGGGCCGGATCGTGCGCAGATCCACCACCTCGATGTCATACCCGTCATGGGAGAGCTCCTCTGCGGCGGCGAGAGCCTCGTGAACCATGGCGCTATAGGCTACCACGGTGGCATCGCGGCCCGGACGGGTGATGCGGGCTTTCCCAAATGGGAGAGCCTCCTCAGGAAGTTTCTCCGCCTTCAGATGGTAGTAGAGAAATTTATGTTCGCAGAAGATGACCGGATCATCGGTCGCGATAGCCTCGAGCAGCATGGTGTAGGCATCCTCAACGGTCGCGGGAGTCATCACGACGAGCCCGGGATAATGCGCATAGATCGCCTCCATGCTCTGGCTATGGAAGGGACCACCACCCGGAGTTCCACCACTCGGCAGTCTCACCACCAGAGGACAGGGCGTTCCCGTACGGTAGTGAAGTGTCGCAGCCTGATTGACGATCTGGTTGAAGCCACAGGTTGAGAAGTCCGCGAATTGCATCTCGACGATCGGACGCATTCCCTCCACCGCGGCACCGATGGCCAGACCAACCATGGCATCCTCACTGATCGGCGCATCCAGGACACGCCCGGGAAATTCCTTGGAGAGATTCTTGGTCGCCTTGAATGCACCACCGAAGCCGCCGATATCCTGCCCGTAAATGAAGACCCTGGGATCCTCGGCGAGTGCACGTTGTTGGGCGAGACGGATCGCCTCAAGGTAGGTGATGCTGCTCATTGTCCTCCTCCGGATTCAAAGTTTCTACCCAGGCTTGCAAACGCATTCCAGTCCTCCTCAGAGGGATCCGGGGCCGGCTCGCGCATGACCTTCGAGGCCGTCTCCTCGACCTCCTTTTCGACCACGGCATGCCACTCTGTCGCCTCGGCCTCGGTGAGCCATCCTTTCTCGATCAAGGAATCCCGGGCAAGGAGCAGGCAGTCGCGACCGAGCGGCGACTTTTTCATCTCGGAGGGAATATAGGATGCATCGTCATGCTCCCCATGACCGACCAATCGCAAAAGATCCGCAACGACCAACTGGGGCCCCTCTCCGGAGCGGGCTGCGGCCACCGCATCACCGATCACCTGTAGGCAATCGATGAGATCATTCCCATCGGCACGTCGACCGGTGATGCCATATCCTTCGGCACGAGAAACCAGGTCTCCGCAGGCAAACTGGCGGTCATTGGGAGTGGAGTACGAAAACTGATTGTTGGCGACCACGACAACAAGCGGGAGCTTCTCCACAGCCGCCATATTCATCCCCTCATGGAAGCTTCCCGTCGAGGTACCTCCCTCTCCGATGCAGGTGGCACCCACCACACCGCTCTCTCCGCGAAAACGCTTTGCAATGAGACCACCGCAGACCGTGGAAACCATCGCGCCGAGATGACTGATCATCGCATGGTAGCCCTCCGTGGGACGGCCACGGTGAATATTCCCGTCACGACCGCGCATCGAACCGAGTGATGAGCCGAGGTATGTGCGGAGCGTGTCCAGGATGGTATCGCCGAAGGCGAGACGCCCCGCCTGATCACGGATCAGAGGTGCATAGACATCACCGCGCCGGAGATGAACCCCGAGCGCCACGCTGAGAGCTTCCTGGCCGCGTCCTAGAAAAACCCCACCAACAATCTTTCCGGACCGGTAGAGCGCGGCGAGTTTCTCCTCGAGCAGACGGGCTTCAAGCATCGTCCGGTAGGCCCTTCTGGCCAACTGGCTCGATCCGGCATCACTACCAGTCTTGGCACGTCCCCCTTGGCGACTGCCTTTGGCCGGTACGGAGGATTTCTTACTCATTGGTGAACCCTAGAGGTTTCAAAGGAAATTTGGAGCACTTTATTAGGCGCCCAGCAGATCAGTTGATGGGAAGAGATACCCGATTAGAAAAGAAAATCCGGATCCATTAAAACCACATAACTCTGGTCGGGATCGCGTCAGGGAAGCGATTTCCAAAGCAGTAACAGAATCACTCCCAGCACGGCGCAGAGCATCAGGAACTGGATCCTGGCGCTTCGCTGTTCAGGACGGGTCATCCGGCGAGGTCCGGCGGACTGCTTGAGCGGAGCATGACGCTTGTCACGGATCTTGCTGAAACCATCGGCATAGGTCGCCGTGGCCATCGCCCTCAAGGCAATCATCTCGCGCTGTTTCCGTTCCCTTTCCTCCATTTCCTTAGGAAGTTGGGCGGCACGGCGCTCCATTTTTTCCTGGAGGCTCCTAAGTTCGGCTTCCTTCCTGCGAAGTTCCTCAAGATTGCGCTCCAGACGGATCCGATCCTCATCAAGAGGTGCACGCGCCACGGACTTGGAGGACTGCTTAGGCAATGAGCGTGGGAGGGATCGCTCGCCACGTCGTCCGGAGGAAGAAGGGATCGGCATGATCGGAACTGCGGGCTACTACCGCGCAGCGGTCATCAGGTGCCAGATCCAGATAAACAGGGCAATAGTACCCAGGGCCAGCAAGGGAAGCGTGAAGGCGAGTCCACTGCGCAACCAATAGGCGAATCCTTGATCGGCAACCTCCGGAAAGTATCCACCCGCAGAAATCGAAACTTCACCGTCAACATCCTCAATCGGAGCGATCTTTGCGTGGGATCGGGCGTAGGCAGAACGGGCCTCGTCCACAGTCCCAAGAGCACGGGTCAACTCGCGGGGAAGGTCGCGGCCATGCCATGACTTCGGATTGATCTCCTCAAGATTGCGAAGGTGTTCGGCAAAGGAATCCTGGATGTTATTCAACTGCTCAAGTCGACGCTGGGCCTCCTCGGTCTCACGCTGCACCAGGATGATGGAGCGGGTGAGCTTATCGGCGATCTCATTGCGCCCCCTCTCGAGATCCTCTTGGCGGCGGGTCAGTTCCTCGAGACGCTCCTTTTCCTTTTCGATTTGGTCCTGACGTTGGCGCAGTTGCAGGAGTTCTGACTGAGCCCTTTTGACCTGATTCTGGAGTTCCTCTGCGGAAGGTGTCTGCTCGAGATCAAGCAGTTCGTCGTGTTCGTCTTGAAAGTCTGACATGACCACTACCCGTAGCGTAGTTTGTTGTTTTTGGCCCGAAAAATCTTCAATTAGGCGGATTTTTTTAACGCCCCCCAAAAATCGCCGATCCCACCCTGACCAGAGTTGCGCCCTCCTCGACGGCCACCTCGTAATCACCGCTCATTCCCATCGAAAGAGTATCGAGGGGAATTCCCGTTTTTTCGGCAAGTCGATCGCGGAGCGTTCTCAAGGCGGCGAAATAGGGGCGCGAGGCCTCAGCCTCGGGTGCAAGCGGTGCCATCGTCATGAACCCCTCAATCTGGACCCTCGGAAGCACCAGTAACTCGTCGAGGGAAGCCTCCAGTTCCTCTGGCGAAAACCCGTGCTTACTCCCCTCGCCCGAGACATTCACCTCCAGCAGCACGCGGGGATGGAGCCCCATCTCGGCGGCAATGCGGTCGATGTCGCGGGCCAATGCTGTGGAATCGACTCCATGGATCAGTTCGAAAGAAGGAATCACCTTGCGGACCTTGTTCGACTGAAGGTGACCTATGAAGTGCCAGCGCAGACGCCCTGGGAGCGAGGGGATCTTGATCAGCGCCTCCTGAACACGACTCTCGCCGAAAAGCTCCTGCCCTGCTTCGACGGCTTCGCGGATCATCTCGGCGGGATGGGTCTTGGAGATCGCCACCAAGGTAACCTCCTCGGGATCACGGCCCGCTCGCTTGGCAGCCTGGGTGATGCGTGAACGGACGGTCTCCAGATTTTTAACGAGCGTGGACATGATGACGGTGACGGTTTTGCCTTGGGGTTTTCAACGGGATCAAGGCAGACTCTGCCCATGCATATCGAGGGCTTCAAGGTCTTCTGTGACCTTTGCGACACGGGCAGCTTTTCGCGAGCCGCCGAAGCGAGTGGGATCACGCAGAGCGCTGTGAGTCAACAGATCCGCTCGGTGGAGAAACTTTTCGGCGTGCCGCTCATCGACCGGAGCAACAACCACTTCACCCTCACGCCCGAGGGACATGTCTACCTCGAGGCCTGCCGCGATATCCTCAACCGCTATGAGAGCCTCGGCACACTCTTCCGAGTGGCCCGCGGCGAACTCAGCGGCAAACTCCGCATTGCCAGCGTCATCAGCATCGCGCTTCACGACCTGCCTCCCATTCTCAAGCAATTCCGAAAGACCCATCCTGGCGTCGAAGTGACGGTTGATTACCGAAAGGCCGATGAAATTTATGATGCCGTCGAGGATGGACGTGCCGATCTGGGGCTGGTCGCCTATCCCAAGGCGCGACTCGGACTTCGTGCCATCACCTGCTGGCAGGAGCGCCTTGTTCTCGTCATGCCTCCGGGGCATTCCCTCGCGGGGAAGAAACCTCTGCCGCTCTCCCATCTTGAAGGGGAGCGCTTTGTAAGCCTCACCCCGGACATTCCCACCCGCCAATATCTCGATAAAACTCTGCGCAAAGCCGGCGTGAAGGTGCACCACGTCGCTGAACTCGAGAACATCGAGACCGTGAAGGCCGCCGTGGAGGCAGAGCAAGCTGTCTCAATCATCCCGGCAACATCCGTGCACCAGGAAGTCAAGCAGGGCACGCTCATCATGAGGGGTATCGATGCCGACCGGATGTGGCGACCGATGGGTGCAATCACCAGACGACCGATACCGGACAAACCCTCGCTGCTCGAGTTTCTCAGTCTCCTGACCCCGAGGGCCAAGGCTCTGATTCCCTCCGTCTAGTCGGCGCGGATCATCTTGGCTCCTTGGGGCCATCGGGGAATTTCTTATTTTTACGATCGGGGGCGTGCATCTTTGAAATTTTCTGTCAACTTGCTCATCATCATGTTCCGTCGATCCTTCTCCTGCAGCCTACCCATGGCCCTTGTGATTCTCTCTGCGGCAATCGCAACCGCCCAACAGGGAGCTGCACCAATCAGTCCGATCCCAGCGATTCCAGGTATCACTGCCGCTCCGCTTCCTCAAACTTCCGGAGCCGTCGGGACCATCGGCGGCCTCTCACCATCTTCTCCCGCAAACCCATCGGCGGTTGCTGCTCCGGCAGGCATGCAGGCCCCCATGCAGCTTGCCTCCCCAAACGGCGAGCGCAGTAGCTTTAACTCCATCCGGGTCGACGGACCGTACATCGCCATGACCTTCGATGACGGCCCTGATGCCAAGCTCACCCCTCGTCTTCTCGACATCCTCAAGGAACGCAACATTCATGCGACCTTCTTCGTGCTTGGTGAGCGCGTGAAAGATCATCCTGAAATCCTGCAGCGTGAAATTGCCGAGGGTCACGAAGTCGGCAACCACAGCTGGGATCACAAGGCCCTGAATAAGCTTGCCGAGGGCGGCCTGCAGCATGAACTGGCCGATACTTCGGAGCTCATCAAACAAACAGGCGGAAAACCGGTTATTCTGATGCGTCCTCCCTACGGCGCCACCAACCCGCGCCTCAGCCGCGCAATTGAAAAAGAATACGGAATGAAGGTCATTCTATGGTCCGTCGATCCGGATGATTGGAAGGACCCCGGTGCCCATGTTGTCTCAGAACGCATCCTGAATGGCTGGAAACAGAGCGGCGGCACCAAGCCCGGCGCCATCATCCTTGCGCATGATATCCACAAGGGAACCATCGAGGCCATGCCGGCGACCCTCGATGCCCTCCTTGCCAAGGGCTACAAATTCGTGACCGTTTCGGAACTGATCGCGCTCGAGAGTAAGACTCCTGCTCCCTCCCCCACCCCCTCAGCACAGAAGTCCACCAAGTCGAAGAAGCGTCAGAGCTAACAGGGCAGTAAGGTCGAGAGGACTTCTTTCAAGATCGCCAAGGCCTGGTCGGCCTCGCCCTTGGTGATGTTGAGCGGCGGGAGTAAGCGGATCGTCCGGTCGCCGGAAGGAATCACCAGCAGACCCGCACTCATCAGTGCCTTGGTCGCAATGATTGAGGGAAGCCCCTCTCCGGAAAGATCATTGAGTTCGATGCCAATCATCAGCCCCACTCCCCTCACCAAGCGGATCGCGGGGAGATTCAGATCCTTCAAGGATTGGATGAGGTAAGTACCCAATGTCCGGACATTTTCCAGAATTCCCTCCTCCTGGATGGTCGAGAGGACGGTCAGACCTGCTATCGCAGCAAAAGGATTGCCTCCGTAGGTCGTACCATGGGTTCCCGGTCCGAGAAGATTGCAAAGCAGCCCCCGATCCTTCCCTTCGGAGTCGGGTCCAGCCGTGCGTATTCCTGCCCAGAACGCACCGAGCGGCACCCCTCCGGCAATTCCCTTGGCCCAACTCACGGCATCGGGTTCCACACCGGAGGAGACAATCGTCCTCCAGGCACACCAGTCGCCCGTCCGGCCAAAACCGCACTGCACCTCGTCAAATAGAAGCAACAGGTTGTGGCGATCACAGAGAGCCTGCAGACCTTTCAGGAACTCCGGGGTGGCGGGATTGATCCCCCCCTCTCCCTGCACCGGCTCGACGAGAATCGCGACGGTCTTTGGGGTGATCGCAGCCTCGACAGCAGGCAAGTCATTGAAGGGAACATGAACGAACCCCTCCACAAGTGGGGCAAAGCCGGTCTTCACCTTCTCCTGACCAGTGGCACTGATTCCGCCCAGCGTCCGACCGTGGAAGGAATTGGTGAAGGTGATAATCTCGTGCCGACCGGTGGGCGCTCCGAATTTCCGCGCCAGCTTGTAGAGCCCCTCGTTCGCCTCCGCTCCGCTGTTGCAAAAGAAGACTTTCCCTCCGAGACCGACCAAGTCGACGATCAGCTTCGCAAGTTCACCCTGCGGCCGTGTGAGGTAGAGATTCGAGGTATGGATGAGTGTGGTGGCCTGAGCTGCAAGTTCCTTCGCCAGCTTTGGATGGGCATGTCCCAGGGAGCAGACCGCGATCCCTGCGCCGAAATCGAGATATGACTTTCCGGCCTCGTCCCAGACCCGAGCCCCCTCACCCCGCGCCAGGGCAAGATCGAACCTGCCGTAAGTCGGCATGACATAGTCGCGGTAGAGTTCGGCGGTGCTAGGTGTGGTCATGGCGAAAGTGAATGCGGAAAGAAAATTAATATGGAACTCAGGAACTCAGGAAGGGGAGAAATGAATGCACATGAAGAAATCCTCGGATTCCTTGGATTCTTTTCATGAGTTCCTAAGTTCCATATTCAAACAATCATTTTTTGAAACTCTTCCTCATTGAGGACTTTGACACCGAGCTTCTCCGCCTTGGCAAGCTTGCTACCCGCTTCCTCGCCGGCAAGCAGGTAGGTTGTCTTGGCACTGACAGAGCCGGAAACCTTGCCTCCTAGTAACCGGATCTTTTCCGCCACTTCATCACGGGAGATAGAAAGCGTGCCGGTGAGAACCCAGACGGTTCCCTTCAGTGGCCCCTCGGCTGAGGGAGCCGACGATGCAGGGTCGTGCTCCCCAAAGTTCAAACCGGCGCCACGAAGCTTCTCTAAAAGTTGCACCACTGCCGGATCGCGGAACCAGCCGTGGATGGCGGCCGCCATGATCTCACCGATTTCCTCAACGGCGCAGAGTTCCTCGATTGATGCGATGGCAAGGCGGTCCACCGTGCCAAAGGAAGAGGCCAGCGTCCTCGCCACGGTCACCCCGACATGAGGAATACCTAGGGCAGCCAGGAGACGCCAAAGCGGTTGTTCCTTGCTCGCCGAGATGGCCGCCAGCAGGTTGCCAACACTCTTTTCTCCCATACGCTCCAGTGGCAGGAGCTGCTCCTCCGTGAGGGTGTAGAGATCGGCCACATCGTGAAGGAGGCGGGCATCCGTGAGTTGGGTCACCACCGCCTCACCCAGTCCGGCAATATCCATGGAGGTGCGGGAGGCAAAGTATTCGATGCGGCGGCGGACCTGCGCCGCGCATCCAGGATTAGCGCACCGGACGGCCACCTCTCCCTCGGTGCGATTCACTGGAGCAGTGCAGACTGGGCATAACTCAGGCATCCGAAATTTCCGTTCCGAACCGACACGTTCCTCGGTTAGCGCCTTCACGACAGCGGGAATGACATCGCCCGCTTTTTCGACGAGCACCCAATCGCCGATCCGGAGATCCTTACGGGCAATCTCCTCCTCATTGTGGAGCGTCGCACGGGAGACGGTGCTGCCAGCAACAAAAACTGGTTCCAGTTCCGCAACGGGTGTGAGGACTCCGCTGCGTCCGACCTGGACGGTTATATCCATTAAACGCGTCCTGGCCTGCTCCGGCTCATACTTGTAGGCGATCGCCCATCGGGGAGCCTTGCTGGTCGCACCAAGACGGGAATGCTGGGCCAACTGATCCACCTTGATGACAGCCCCATCCGTCTCGAATGGGAAACCACGACGGATCTCTCCCAGATGGCGGATAGCCTCCACCACTTCGTCAGAGGTCCGTGCCGTCCAGATTTTAGGATCAGTAGGAAGCCCCCAGTCCTTCAGCCGGTGGAAAAACTCCTGCTGGGTAGCGGGAAGCGGCGCATCGGCCGATGCCTGAAAGGCACCGAATCCGTAGAATACCGCCGAGAGCTTCCGCTCAGCCACAATATTGGGATCGAGCTGTTTGAGTGTTCCCGCCGCAGCGTTGCGCGGATTGGCAAAGACGGGAATGCCCTGCTCGTCACGCTCGGCATTGATCCGGGCAAAGGTCTCCTTTGGCAGATATACCTCACCGCGAACCTCCAGCACGGCAGGTGCCTTTCCATGAAGGATCGCCGGGATCTCTCCAATGGTGCGGATATTCCGGGTCACCTCGTCGCCCACAGTGCCGTCACCACGCGTTGCCGCGCGAACCAAGCGTCCTTTTTCGTAGAGAAGGGCGATCGCCACTCCATCCACCTTCGGCTCGATCGTGAGCGGAATCTCCTCCTCGGGGAGCAAACGGTGTAATCGGTCGACAAAGTCGGCGATTTCCTCGGCGGAGTAGGTATTGTCGAGGCTCTGCATCGGCACGAGATGGGTCGCCTGAGAAAAGCCCCCTTGGGGACGCCCCCCCACCTTCTGGGTCGGCGAATCTGACACCAGCAGCTCCGGATGGGCACGCTCCAGATCGACAAGCTCCCGGTAGAGCGCATCATACTCCCTGTCGGTAATTTCAGGCTTTGCCTGATCGTAGTAGAGACGGTCGTGGTGGGCGATCTGGCGGCGCAGTTGGACAATCCGACTCGAGGAGGAGTCCGATGCTCCACCCTGATCAGCATCAAAGGAAAAAAGATCGTCCGTGTTCATCGGTGACTGGTCGTTTTTGTACCTTCTGGCGGGCTCCATGGCGATCTTTGAACATGGAATGCCTGCTGAAACAGCAAAACAAGGCGTCAGCAAGTTGGCACGGGGGATGCTTAAGAGAAGTTGGTTTGTGGTTGCAGCCCGGTCGTAAAAAACTTTTCGAGGTCTCGGGGGGGAATCTCGGAAGATCCGACCGGGCTGCTCTTTTTAGAGAGAGGTTGAATTTGGAAGGCAGGAAATCAGGAAACGGCGTATGGTGTCTTGATCATGCCGCACGGCCACACCATTCCGGAGGATATCCGCAGGCGCCTCGGTGAGAAAAAGACGGCTCAAAGGCTCCAACTTCAGGACAAGCTTAAAAAGCGGAAGATCGCCCAGGGACTCGGCCTCTTTGCACTGGAACGCTTCCTCTCGGTAAATGCATGCATCAGCGGAATCATTTCGCTTTGTGGCATGAGAGGCAGAGGATTACGCAATATTTTTGATCTCCGGATCGAAGAACATGAGGTGATCCTCCCGGGACTTCCTCCCTCCTTCGAGGGATTTCGCATCATGCAGCTTGCCGATCTCCATTGCGATCTGGAGGTAGGGATCATGGATAGCATTCGTGAAGTCATGAGCGCGACACCCCATGATGCCATCGTTCTGACGGGGGATTACCATAACAAGGTTTCCAAGCCCTTTGACCGCTCGCTTGAGGAAATGACGCGCTTGGTTGCTCACCTTCACTCGGTTCGGTTCGCGATCCCCGGAAACCATGATTTCCTGGAAATGGTTGCCCCCCCTTGAGGATGCCGGACTTCCCTTCTTGCTCAACGAGGCGCTCCCCATCGAACGTGACGGAACACGAATCTGGATCTGCGGTGTCGACGATCCCCATTTCTTCCTCACCCATGATCTGGCAAAGGCGCGGCAGGGTATTCCCGCTGGGGAAATCGCCATCCTGCTCTCTCACTCCCCGGAGACCTATCGCGAGGCTGCAATCCACGGCTACCATCTCCACTTGAGCGGCCACACCCATGGAGGACAGATCTGCGCGCCGGGTGGAATCCCTCTCTACCGCAATGCACCGGGATGCCGTCGGGAACATCTTGCCGGTTCGTGGCGCGAGGGGAAAATGATAGGATACACTTCACGCGGTACGGGTTCCGCAGGAGTGGCGGCCCGCTTCCATTGCCCTCCGGAAATTACCGTGCATATCCTGCGATCCTCGAATATCGACTGATAACCCCTCTTTTCAAGACTCCAAACACCACTTTCGACACCATGATGATGTCACATTTCGAGATCAGAAACTTCCTTTCCCCCATTCTGCTGAGTGTCATGACTGGTCTCCCCGGAGTAATGGCGCAGGATCTCACCAACTCAACGGCCAATACTGCGGCAATCCTGAAAGAGCTTGATCAGGTCACTTCGAAAGCATCCGACAGGATTGAGACCCGCCGAAGCCATGCGCTTTCCCAGATTCAATCCGCCGCAGGATCAGGTTCCTCTGCAGTGAACCTTTATGTGAGCGCTCTTGAGAACACCAAATACAAGGAAACCCATCAAGAGTTCCTCGATTGGATGAAAAAAAATCAGGAGATTCTGCGCAATAACTCCATGCAGAATGCCGCCCAACTCCAGTTGCGATACCTTGCACTGGCATTGCAGCAAACCGACAGTCGTGACGCCTATGCCCAAGTTCCTCAATATGAGGAATATTTGACGTCGCTTGCCGGAAATCATTTTCTCAAGAACGATGATGCCGAACCGACACCCACTCCAAAACCCGACAAAAAAGGCCTCATAGGACCGGTACACTACAATCCCGATGCACCGATTCCCGAGTCCAAGGCATTGCTGAGGCAATCACTCTCCGACTCGGCCGTCGTGGAGTATTTTCAAATAGGAGATCTTCTTCCCAAAGGGGACGCTTTTGAGCCTACGTCCGGAAGCTACGAGGGGATACTGGAAAAAAACATCCGTGTTCCTCTTCGAAAAAAATCGGATCAGCGACTTCTCTCAACTTGGGACGTCCAGATTGCACAGGAAGCAGCAACTGCCACCTCATCGGAGAGCAAGCAGCAGACCGATGTGTTCAACCAGACGCGCCTTCCTGAACTGCTTTTCAAGAAAGCTCAGGACACAGCGGCTATCGGGCAGCCAAATCGTGCCATTGCTCAGATCATGCAGCTAATCAGAAGCTATCCTGACAATCCCTCCGTTAAGGACTGGGTGCAGGCTGCACGCGGTTTGCTCGAAATGAAGGGGGCACCGTTGCCCGGGGCAACACCTCAGATAACCTCCACGAATGCCGTGACGAATCCCTCAACACAGTCTCCAATCACTCCGTAAGAGACTCGAATGGCATCTCTACAGCGAGGCAAGCAAAGCTGCCTCCCCAGGCACCTTTTGTCTTCCGGTCGTCCCCGACCAGGCATCCTCGGATTTACTAATCCTCGGACTTCTCGCCCTTCGGCTCGAATGACTAAGCTGCCTTCCCTGGCACCTTTTCACCTCGAAGGAGGTCCTCCCAGGTCTGGCGCTCGCGGACGATTATCGCCTTGTCACCTTCCACGAGCACCTCGGGAAGAAGCGGACGGGCATTGTAGGTCGAGGACATGACGAATCCGTAGGCACCCGCGCTCATGAGCGCGATCCGCTCACCGGGGGTGAGCACCGGGATCTCACGATCCTGTGCAAAGAAATCGCCGCTCTCGCAAACAGGACCCACCACATCGACCTTCTCAAGCTGGGTGGAGGAGGGCTGCTTCAGCGGTTCGATCTCATGATATCCCTCGTAGAGGGCCGGACGGATCAGGTCGTTCATTCCCGCATCGACGACCACGAAGTTCTTCGTGGGGGTGGATTTGCGGTAGAGAACGGAGGAGAGGAGAACACCGGCATTGCCGACAATAAAGCGACCCGGTTCGAAAAGGATCCTGAGTCCGAGCGCCTTGAGCGGTTCGATC
>CAIZIQ010000053.1 GCA_903933015.1 uncultured Spartobacteria bacterium
GCTGGAGGGGCTCAGGACTCCGGAAGCCAAGCGGAAGATGATCACCTGGCTTGAGGAGCAAAACTTCGGAAAAGGCACCATCACTTACAAGCTTCGCGACTGGCTTTTCTCCCGTCAGCGTTACTGGGGCGAGCCATTCCCGATCGTCTGGGAAGAGGGAAGCCACCGTTCTCTCGATGCCAGCGAACTTCCCGTGGAACCTCCCGCGATGGATGATTTCAAGCCGACAGGAACCGCAGAGCCCCCACTCTCGAAGGCTCTGGACTGGGTTCGTTACTCCGAGACTGCTCGTCGCGAGCTGAACACGATGCCCCAGTGGGCAGGCTCCTGCTGGTACTACCTGCGCTTCTGCGATCCAAAGAACCCCGAGCGCTTTATCAGCAAGGAGGCCGAGCAGTACTGGATGGGCGGAACGGGAACTCCAGGTGGAGTCGACCTTTATGTGGGTGGCACCGAACACGCCGTGCTGCATCTGCTCTATGCCCGTTTCTGGCACAAGGTGCTCTTCGATCTCGGACATCTGACCACCCCGGAGCCATTCCAGAGACTGGTCAACCAGGGCATGATCCTCGGTGATGATGGTCAGAAGATGTCGAAGAGCCGTGGCAACGTGGTCAATCCCGATGCGGTCGTTGCCGAATACGGTGCCGACGCGCTCCGACTCTATGAGATGTTCATGGGCCCCTTGGAACATGGGAAGCCCTGGAGCATGACGGGTGTCGAGGGAGTCTACCGATTCCTTGCCCGCGTCTGGCGCATGGCGATGACGGAGAATCAGGAAGGGAATTGGGTCCTCTCCGAGGATCTCGCGGAACAGGAACTGTCAACAACCCAACGCCGCGTCCTTCACGCCACAATCAAGAAGGTGACTCAGGACATCGAGTCGCTCAGTTTCAATACGGCGATCTCCCAGATGATGATCTTCACGAACGAGTTCACCAATGCGAAGCCTCGCCCGCTGGAAGCTCTCCGTCTCTTCCTCCCGCTACTCAGCCCCTTTGCTCCCCACCTGGTTGAGGAGATCTGGTCCCTTCTCGCAGCTAAGTTTGCTGGATTCACAGGACTCGCCTCTCAGTCAGCCTGGCCAGCATGGAACGAGGAGTATCTGATTGTTGATGAGATCACCTATGCGGTGCAGATCAATGGCAAGGTTCGGGGCCATCTCACGGTTCCTACGGGAGCTGATAAGGAGAGCGTAGAGAAGGCTGCATTCGCGGATCCGGCACTCGCAGAGCACCTGGAAGGAAAGGAAGTAAAGAAAGTGATTGTCGTCCCGGGACGACTCGTGAATATCGTGATAGCCTAAGAGATGATACTTCCCCTCACCCATCCCCAGCACAGCATCCTATGAAAATCCGTAGTCTTCTCATCGCCGTCTCGTTGATTCTTCCGGTGTTCTCACTCCGAGCAGATGAGGATACGCCACTTGAGAAGCAGATGCAGATCATGGCCCGGAGCATGAAACAGCTCTCCCAGCAGGTTGGTGATTCCACGAAACAGCAGGAAAGCATCACCCTCCTCGAAACTATTAAGAAGGCTGCCTCCGACTCAAAAGGATTGGCCCCCCGGAAGACAGTCTCGATTCCCCAAGCGGATCGGGAGAAATTCCTGACCGACTACAAGGCACAGATGGACAAACTTGCCGAAGCCTTCAACCAGATTGAAGAGGCCGTGAAGAGTGGCAA
>CAIZIQ010000054.1 GCA_903933015.1 uncultured Spartobacteria bacterium
ATAGGAGTACGAAGTAATGTTGAGGAAGGAGACCGTGGGGTCGGCGAGAGCGAGTCCTGTGAAGAGGCCACCAAGGAGCATCAGAACGACCAGCATGCCTAGACCCACCAATGTCAAAACATAATGTCTTCCCGAGAGAACAGGAGACCAGCAGTCGCGACCTAGCAGATGGGGAAGAGACTCGTAGAGAGCACCAAAAAGCGGGAGTGAGATCGCTCCCAGAATCCAGAGCTGTGTTTTTGCCTCTGTGAATGCTGTGAAACGTACGGCCCCGCTGACATCCGGCAGGGAGGCAATCGCTCCGATCACTCCCACGACAATCAACGCATACAGGCCCATGAGAAGAAAACGGCTCGGAATACTGCCGGCAACAGGGGCTTCCTTGCGATGGATTCCGAGGAGGTTGATTGAAATCATGAAGATCGGAATGAGGAAAAGAACTCCGGCGACAACACCTGCGGAGGTCATCCAAGCAGGAACCGGTCCCCCGATGAGTCGGTCCATTCCGTTCCATCCACCAAGCAGAAGGAGCATCCAGAAGCCAAGGGTGGCCAGATTGCGGCGGTTTAGATGGGAGCCCAGAAGCCGGGGAAGAAGGGCGTAGGCTGATGCTAGCGCCACGGGCAAGAGCCAGAGAGCAAGCAGGCTTCCGCAATACCATGACTGGATCGGACCTTGGGCGGAAGCCTGGATAGGCTTCCACACGAGAAGAAGATTGGCCGTCCCGTAAACCCAGGGGAACCAGCAGAAAGCAGCAACCAAATACCACTGGGCCACCTCGGCTCGTCCTGTGCTACGTCGATCAAAGAGAAGCACGACCCAGATTCCGATCAGAAGGAACGCGAGCAGGAGCATTGCGGAGGCCCAGTTGGGATACTCGAGCCATTCGACACCGGTGCTGTATCCCGCAAAGATGGCGAGCGTCCCGAGCAGGACAGCCAGATTCCAAAGCACAGTGGCGCTGATAATCAGCGTCCTGAGCAACATCCCTCCCAATCCCTCGGCATTTTTCCCTCCAAGAGGGCGACCGCAGAGACGGGCCATCAGCCAGATACCAGAGGCAAGGGCTGCCTGGGATGCCCATCCATAGAGCATGAGATCACGGGCCATCGGTGCGAGACGACCGTAGTTCAGGAAGCTGATGCCTCCAAGGAAACCGGGAGCGATCAGCTTGATCGAAACAACAAGTGAGAGAAGTGCTGCGACCACAAGCCAGTGGATGGCATTGCCGAAGAGGATGATGACGGGTAGACGGACGGAAGCGTCGATCGATCGGCTTAGAACCTTCGCCTCGGCATCGTCCGCATGGTGTGGAGGATAGAGGTTCTCGCTCATGGCTTTTTCTCCGTTACGGAAGAGGCATTCAGCGTAGGGAGCACAAGCTCCATCGCCTTGGTGACTGGGATGTGAATGATTCCCTTGGACCGGTCGTTCCATCCGTAGGTGGTCAGGGCCGTCGCATCGGCCATCTGTAGTTCCGCCAGATTCTTGGCGCGCACTTCGGCCCTGTCGGCATCTTCCTTCTCGGTCGCCGAGGAAGATCCATTCAACCAAAGCGCCCCAAAAATACCGGCTGCCAGCAGGATAAGTACGCAGAGGCCGAGCAGGAAACGGCCCGTGATAGAGGGGCTGCCTGCCTGTTCGGTAGATGTCTGGTGATGGTGTGTCATCAGTCGGTGTAGTTGGAAGCCTCCGCAAGTCGCGGATCACGGGCGGGCCAGAGAGGCGAATCGCCGAGTCGCTTGAGGAAAACAGCAGCCAGAGTGCTGCCGATTGCAAGCAGCGCCACAAAATCAAGAACGGCGGGATGGAACCCCTTCGGATGGAGAACAGGGAGGATCATCGTGTAAATATCAAGGAGATGCATGGCGAGAATCCAGCCCGCGATCACGCCCAGGAATCCGGCGCTCGCCTTCGGGCCACGAAAGAGAAGCAGCAGGAAGGGGATCAGGAAGTGCCCCACCACCAGGATGATACCGAGAACTTTCCAGGAGGCATTGGTACGGAGCGTGTAGTAGGCCGTCTCCTCGGGGATATTGGCATACCAGATGAGCATGTACTGGACGAAGGCGATCCACGACCAGAAGAGAGTGAAGGCTAGAAGCAGTTTCCCAAAAGCGTAGTTGTGCTGCACGGTGAGCACCTGCTTGAGATATCCGGCGGAACGCAGCGCATTGGCGAGCAGGATGATCACGCAGAGCGAGGAGATTGCCGAACCGGCAAAGATGTAGATCCCCCAGATGGTGGAGTTCCATTTCCAGTTCAGCCCCATGATCCAGTCGAAGGACCAAAAGGTCAGCAGGATCGCGCCTAGCGGAACGGCCAGGTAGGCAACGCGACGGTTGCGAATGGTGTGGATCGCCGCTCCATCGACATCCTGAGCAAGCGAGTTGTGCCTCAGCACCAGGGCAATGATACTAAAGAAGGCGAAGTAAACGGCGGTCCTGAGCCAAAAAAAGTTGATGTTCAAGTAGGCTGCCTTTTCCGCAAGTTCATGGTTCGTCGCCGGTGACTCCGCCATCCAGCTCCAGAGCAGAGGCGCCACAAAAAGTATGGGGAGGAGAAGCACGATCAGAAGCGGAAGCAGTGATGCCAGATTCTCCAATTGGCGCCGGATCCCGACGCTCCATGCGGCGTCGACGGCGTGATGCACCACCACCCAGAAGAGGCACCCGATCAGGATGGTAAAGAAGAAGCAGCCGGCAAACATCCAGGAGAACGCGAACTGATGAGGGGATCGCAATCCCAAGACAATCGCCAGCAGCAGTGAAACAAGCGCCGTGATGCAGAGCCCGACAAAGCGGCCCCCGACATGCTTGTAGTCGAAGGTCTCGGGGGACGGGAGTGTGGATTTCTCGGAGCTCATGGCTTGGCCGGGGTTGTTGTCGCGGAGGCGGCGTTGGTTCCCTGGAATGCTGCGCGCTGGTCGGCCGGCACATCGTTGATTGTCGCGTTCTGAGAACGCTGCAAGGCGCGGATGTAGGCGACGATCGCCCATCGGTCGGGAACCTGGATCGTCGCTCCGTAACCGAGCATGGTGTTCTTGCCGTTGGAAATTGTGTTGAAGATCTCGCCGTCACTCATGTCGCGGAGTCGCTGCTGCTGGAGGTTGGCAACACCAACCAAGCCGTACTTGGTCGCGATGCCATTTCCGGCTCCGGTGGCACCATGGCAGACAGCGCACTGGATCTGGTAGCGCTCGCGTCCCCTCTCGAGAGTGGACATTGCAACGGTGAAGGGAATTCCGGTGCCCCAGTTTGTTCCGGCACCGCTGTTTTTCCCTGTATTGGCGTAATCTTCCTTTCCGGAGAAGTAGACGGCATTATAAGGGCTACCCATCTTTGCATCACACCCGCCCGAGCATTCCGGCTGGGAATAGCCAAGGGGCACCGTTCCCGCCACATGCTCGCGAGCACCGCGCCCATCGGCAAAGAAATTGCTCGGGACCTGTGCCTTCACTTTGTCCTGACGCACCATGTCCGGGAAGATCTCGATGGGAGGACGGCTTGTTTTGCAACCACGGAGTCCCGCGATCGAGACCACGAGAATCGAAATCAGGGCGAGTAGTAAGAGAAAGTAGCGTACCATGGCGTTGTTATCGTCCCTCGGGTGCCTCCTGATGGATTGCGGTGATCTCATGGCCTCCGAGATCATGCAGAAGCTCCTTCAGCGATGCGGCGGAAAATTTTCTGTCATTCGCCTCCACCGCCAGGAAAAACCCTCGGTAGGATTCCGCGCAGAAGAGATCCCACGCGAACATCGGATTGTTGAGACGCGGCATTCCACCGAGCAGAATCATCCCGGCAACGGCCGTGATCGCACCGATCATCAAGGTCAGCGCCACGGTGATCGGGATGTACTGGGGAAGCGCGGAGAGGTTGAGAGGCTTCCCATCCACGATCAGGGGATAAATCAGCGTGCTGGGAATGAGTTCCATCGAGAGGGCGATCAGGACGGCCGTGATGCCGCCTCCAAGCACAAGGAAGCTGAGGATGGATTTCTTCAGGCGCATCGCCTCAGGCAGTCCGTGCAGCGGATAGGGCGTGAAACACTCGTAGCTGGAATATCCGTTCTTTCGGAGGGTCTCGACAGCATGAACCAGGGCATCGGGTGATTCAAAGCGTGCGCCGATTGCGTAGAGCGGCTCATCCTTGCATCCGGCGACGGGGAGGTAGTGGCTCATCTTAGTGTCCCTCCCCGGTGGAATTGTGCACAGACGTCGGCTGCGTGCCGGGAAGCGCGGCCTTGAGTTCGTTCATGCTCATGATCGGCACAAAACGGATGAAGAGCAGGAAAAGGGTAAAGAAAATACCCAGCGTCCCGGTGGCGGTAAGGATGTCGACGATCGTCGGGTGAAAGTTCCCCCAGGAGGAGGGAAGGAAGTCATGGGTCAGCGTCGAGGTGACGATCATGAAACGCTCGAACCACATGCCGACATTGCAAAGGATCGCCAGGATGAAGACCAGAGGCAGGCAGCGACGCACGGCCTTGAACCAGAAGAGTTGGGGAATGGTCAGGTTGATGGAGAGGCAGGTGATGGCATACCAGGCACAGCTGCCGTTGAAGCGCTCCCAGAATGCACCCCTCTCGAAGGTATTGGCACTGTACCAGGCATTGAAGAGCTCCATCACGTAGACGTAGGCGACGCAGGATCCCATCATCAGCAGGAGTTTGCACACCTTGTCGAGTTGCGAAGGGGTGATGAGGTCCTTGAGCTGCGGATAGACGACACGCAGCGGGATGAGGAGGGTCAGAACCGCTGCGCTACCGCTATAGACCGCTCCGACCATGAAGTAGAACGGGAAGATCGTGGCGTGCCATCCCGGAACGACCGAGGTGGCACAATCCGAGGCCACAATCGTGGTAACGGTCACGACCAACACGGAGGTGAGTCCGGCCAGCAGGACGTACATCATCTCGTAGTGACGCCACTGGCGTGCGGTTCCAAGCCATCCGAGAGAAAAGATGCCGTAGCAGAATTTGCGGATCTTCGTCGTGGCGCGGTCGCGCAGCACGGCGAGATCAGGAACCATTCCCGCAAACCAGAAGAGCGAGGAAACGGTCAGGTAGCTGGTCACCGCAAAGACATCCCAGAGCAGCGGACTCGAGAAGTTTGGCCACATCCCGTAGCTGTTAGGCACAGGGAAGAGAAACCAGACGAACCAGACGCGTCCGATATGGATGGCGGGATAGACGCCGGCGCAGACAATGGCAAAGACGGTCATTGCTTCGGCCGCGCGGGAGATGGAGAGACTCCATTTCTGGCGCGTCAGGAAGAGGAGTGCGGAAATGAGGGATCCGGCGTGAGCCATCGAAACCCAGAAGATGAAGTTGGTGATGTCCCATGCCCAGAAGCAGGGGCTATTCGATCCCCAGACACCGACGCCGGTGACGATCATGTAGAGAATGCAGGCACCCCCGATCGCGGCGAACGTTCCGGAGAGGGTGATGGCGGCATACCACCAGAGCGGCGTCTTGGACTCAACAATCGAGCAGACAGCATCGGTCACCCAGCGGGGGCCTCTGTTGTTGAGCACCTGCGGCGGGCGGGCTAGCACGCTCAGGTCCGGAGCGTCCGTTTCGTTGGTCATGACTGTGGAAGCAGTGGACATGCTCTTTTTAAGCGTGTTCTTCGCGGCGGTTCGCGGCGCCGACGAGTTCAGCTCCGGGCATTGCCGGGTTGGGATTGCGGATCCTCGCCATGTAGGTCACGCGTGGACGCGTGTTGAGGTAGTCCAGCGAAGTGTAGGTGCGGGAGTCGGCTTTGGCCTTGGAAACCGCGCTCTTAGGGTCGTTGATGTTGCCAAAGACGATCGACTCCGAGGGACAGGCCTGCTGGCAGGCTGTCTTGAAGGCAGGAAGCGGGGTCTTGGTGACATCGCTGGCTCCCGCCTTAACCGAGCGGGCAATCTTCGCCTCCTCGATGCGCTGGATGCAGAAGGTGCACTTCTCCATGACGCCGCGCATACGGACGGTCACGTTCGGGTTCTTCGACATCTTGAGGCTGTCGGCCATTCCCTTTGGCGCAAGAGGGCCGTAGTAGAGTTCGTCGAGAGGGCGCTCGTTATAGTCGAACCAGTTGAATCGGCGAACCTTCCAGGGGCAGTTGTTCGCGCAGTAGCGGGTGCCGATACAGCGATTATAGGCCATCAGATTGAGGCCCTCCTCGCTGTGGACAGTGGCGTTGGCCGGACAGACCGCCTCGCAGGGAGCGCTCTCGCACTGCTGGCACATGACAGCCATCGGGATCATCTCGAGGTTCTCCTCCTTGTGATCGGCGCTGGCGAACCAACGGTCGATACGGATCCAGGCCATGTCGCGCCCGCGTCGGACCTGATCCTTGCCGACGACCGGAATGTTATTCTCGGACTGACAGGCGACAAGGCAGGCATTGCAGCCGATGCAGGAATTCAGATCGACCGAAAGCCCCCACTGCAGATCGGAAGTAAGCGGGGGATTCGGGTAGATGGAGACCGGCTTGGCAAGCTCGCCATCCATTTCCGAGGCGAATCCGGGATCTTTACGGAAAGTCTCGAGCGTCCCCTCGCGGGCAAGGTCGCGACCCTCCATATTCTGATGTTCCTGGGTGCGGGCAAAGACGTAGGGAACCTTCGGCAGATGCTCGACCTTGACCCCGCTGCGGAAGCAGAGATTCGAGGAAACGCGTAGCGGATAGGCGTCGAAGCCGACGTTCTCCATGACGTGGGAGACACCCTTGCGGCCGTAGCCGAGGGAGATGCTGATCGACTTGTCGGCATGTCCCGGGGCGATCAGCGCAGCGGCCTCGATCGAGCGGTCTCCAGCGGTGAGCTTCAGCCAGTCACCATCCTTGATGCCGAGTGCGCGGGCATCGGCGGGGCTGACGAGAGCTGCATTATCCCAGACGAGTTTGGTTATGAAATCAGGGGTCTCCTGGAGCCAGGAGTTGTTAGCATAGCGGCCGTCATAGACCGACGAACTTGGCAGGAAGACAACCTCGAAACCGTCCGCCTTGTCTGCCTTGGCGGATTGAACAAAGGAGAGGGCGGCCGACTGATTGAGCGTAGGTTTGACGACAGGCCATGCTGTTCCGGCGGCAAACCCGTTCTTTAGAAAGGATTGCCAGGCAACATCGGAGGAATCCCTGGAGTAGGTGGCGAAGGTGGTGCGCACCGCGGAGGGGCCGTCGACTTTTTCTCCGGAGAGGGTTGCAAGGATCTCGATCGACGAGATGCCGTTCCAGAGGGGCAGAATCATCGGCTGGACGGAACAGACCGTTCCATCGACCGAGCGGGAATCTCCCCAGCTCTCCAAATAATGAGCCGCGGGCACCTGCCAGTGGGTCACCTTGCTGGTTTCGTCTGCAAAGAGTGAGAGATGAAGCGTGTCGGGAACTTTGGCCAGGAGGTTAGGAAAATCCAAATCCGAAGGCGCCGTGAGGACCGGGTTGCCTCCGAGGATCAGCAGGGTTTGGACGGAACCGTTCTTGATGGCATCGGCAAGGTCGGCAAGTTTGGTGCCGGACTTGGCATTGGTCTGACGGACAAAATGGATCGTGCCTGCATTGCCAAGAGCATCGTTCATGGCTTGGGCAAGAGCATGGACAGCCGCCGGTTGCTGATAACCAGCCGTCACGCCGCCAAGACCCTTGGCGGAGACGAGATCATCGGCCACTCCGTTGATCCAGGCAGGATCGAAGGTGGCGCCAGTTCCCTGATAGGCGGCAGCAAGGGTCTTGAGATTCGAGTCGCCGGTTTTGGCTGCAATGGCTGCAGCCACGGCGGCGGCAAAGTCCCCGTACTCGGAGGCGCGGACACGGAGACGATGGTCGGCCATGCCTCCCGTGAGCGAGAAGCCGTTCTCCGCCACGTAGAGGCGGTTCATTTTGCCGTTGGGGTCGCGGCGCTTGGCAAATCCGTTAGCGGAACCAAATCCCCTTTCGCCGGGATTCAGGAAATCGCTGCCGATGGCAAGGATCACGTCAGCCTTTCCGAAATCGATGAAGGGGCGGGCACCTGTGCCGAGCAGGGTTTCGAAGTGTGAGACGGCAGCTGTTGAGGAAATGGCCTCATCCTGCACCCACAGGAGCTTGGGGAACTGCTGAGTCAGGGCGGCGTGGAGACGATCGACGGTGGGTGAGTTCTC
>CAIZIQ010000055.1 GCA_903933015.1 uncultured Spartobacteria bacterium
GGGAGAGATCGAGGCCAGCCATGCCTGGCTGGAAGTTTTCATTCCCGGTTATGGATGGAAAGGCTACGACCCGACACACCGCCGCGAATCCGACACCCGTTACGTGAAGCTGGCTGTTGGTCGTGACTATGGCGATATCCGTCCCGTGGGCGGCACCTTCCGCGGCAAGGGAACTCGCAAGATGGTCGTCGAGGTCTCCGTCCAGCGGATCTCTTAAGAGTTCACTCCCGCTCCGCGATGACCTCACGGATGACAGCCAGCGTCTCCTTAAGATTTCGCTCGAGAGTGAATTCTGAGGCTAGGGTGTTGCATGCCTTACGTACCTGAATCACCTGGTTAGGATCATTCATCATGCCGAGCCATTTGCGAAGCGCCGCAATGAGAGCTTCACTATCGGAGGGCTCGAAAATCACCTCCCCGTGCACCCCCGGAGTCATGATCTCCGAGACGCCATTGGCCGCCGTGGTGATCACGGGAAGACCAGCGCTCAATGCCTCGAGTGTCGCCAGTGGAAAGGGGTCGAAAAGCGTCGGAAAGAGAAAAAGATCCGCAGCATCATAGACCATGGTCATCTCCCTCACTCCGCCGAGGAAGCGTACGGAGGAAGAGGCATAGCGTTTGGTCACCCCCTTCCCCGCGACGAGGAGCTTCACCTTCTGGTCATTCAGCGCCTCCACGGCACTGATGGCAAATCGAAGCCCCTTCCGCTCCCATCCTGTACCGACAAAGAGCACGACCTTTTCATCCCTCGGAATATCAAGCTCTTTGCGAGCACGAGTTCGTTCCTTGAGTGTTGTTACTGAGCGGGTAGGAACACCATTCCTGATCAGACTGATTTGTTTCTCTGGATAGTCGTAGAGATCCCGGATCTCTACGCTAATCTTATGCGAGAGGGAGATGACGCGTCGCGTTGCCTCGGGCGTGAAGAGCTGCCTCTCCAGACGGAGCTTTTCACGATGCTTTGGACTGATCCGCTGAAACATCCTCGCCCACAGCGAAATGTAATGACACCGCTGGGAAAGCCAGGCCCTATGCAGTCCCTCGTCAGTACGGTAGAGATCGCATCCGGGCACCTTCTCTACTGAGAGAATCAGATCAAAGCGGACGCCTGAGGTGGCCTTTTGCCGCGCTACATCAGCACAGTACTCAGACAGGCTCGCCCCCTTGCACCGGAGAATTTCTCCGCCCGGCCATTCGCTCGCGGGCCATTCCGAGGTACCAAAGAGCACGACTCGATGCCCCTCCCCTCTCAATCCCTCAGCCAATCCCTTGAGATAGGCTTCAACTCCCCCTGTGGAGGAATATCCCCGTCGGAGGAAGCCAATGGTTAATGATTGGTACATATGAATTTGAAAGAGTTAAAATGTTGAAGCGTTAAAAAGTATTCATTCATTAAAGGGGTGAAGCGTTAAAGAGTTGAAGCGTTAAAAGGCTGGGGTGATAAAAGATTCCGGTAAGTGATAGATTGATTGGTCAGCGGAGTTGCCTGTTTTAACCATTTTAACCATTTTAACCCTTTTAACCCTTTTAACCCTTTTAACCCTTTAACTCTTTTAACTTTTTCCATGGCCCCCTCCGATCCCCTCGCCGAGGAATTCTTCGATTATCTGGGTCATGGGAAGAACTATTCACCTCAGACGCTGCGTTCCTACCGTCAGGCACTCGCACAGTTCCGTGCATTCCTCCCCACGCTGGCATGGACTGAAGCAACGGCCGATGACTTCAGGGCATATCTCTTTGATCTCATGAAGCGGAACCGTTCCCGCTCCACAATCAGACTCTCTTTTGCGGCCTTGCGTAGTTTTTACAATCATCTCTGCGACCGGAACATCATTCCTACGAATGTCCTGAAACTGGTCTCTCTTCCGAAATTGGAAAAAAAGCTTCCTCAGTTTCTTACCATCCCGCAAGTCACGACCCTGATAGAAAAGCCTGCTGCGGGTATGAAATCCAAGCAGGCCCCGGAATGGATGGCATCTCGTGATGCGGCTATTCTGGAACTCTTCTACTCCTCGGGACTTCGTCTTGCCGAACTTGCCGCTCTCGACGTAAAGGATCTCGATCCGATCGGGGAAACAGTTCGGGTGATGGGCAAAGGATCACGGGAACGTATCGTGCCGGTGGGTGGACTGGCTCTGGAATCACTCTCACGATATCGCCACCAGGCAGCAGTTCAGAGCGGTCCGCTCTTTCTCAATAAAAGCCGCAAGCGCCTCGGCCATCGCTCCATTTGGCTACTACTCAAGAAATATGTCCGCGAGGCAGGGCTTCCCGCAACACTGAGTCCTCACAAGTTACGGCACTCTTTCGCAACTCATCTCCTGGACAACGGAGCCGACCTCAGAAGCGTTCAGTCCCTTCTCGGTCACGCTAGCTTGACGACGACCCAAATCTATACCCATGTGACAACAGAGCGACTGAAGCGCGCCTATGATGCAGCCCATCCGCGGGCATAGCGCGGAGATAGGTAATCGGGGATGGGTTATAGGATCTAGGGAATAGGCTATCGGGTCATGCAAAAAAGAGATATTAACGACCTTTATGATAGTTATTAAAGTGAGTCTTGTGATATTTTTCTCGTCCCAGCAGTGATTTCAGTTAAAATATTCTCTTCTCTTAAAGAACCCCTTTCATCTGAACCAACGGCATCAAAGTTTACGAACTGCAATCAAATTACACCTACCATTTAAGTCGTCTTTATTCAGAATATTCTGACCCTATCACCGATAACCCATTTCCTAGTACCCAGTAATTCCATGAGCACCGAGACCACCACTCCCAAACCCCTCGCCGCCAACGAGACCTACAAGATCAACTCCCATCACCTCCGTGGGAACATCGCCGCCGATCTCGCCGATACATCGACTGGAAATATCAGCGAGGAGAGCAACCAGCTTTCCAAGTTCCATGGTCTCTACATGCAGGATGACCGCGACCTCCGCAACACACTTAAGAAAGAGGGCAAGGAGAAGGCCTTTGCCTTCATGCTCCGCGTCCGACTGGCGGGAGGTAAAGCCACCCCCAAACAGTGGATCGTCTTGGACAAGCTGGCTGACGCCGTTGCCTCCCCTTCCCTGCGACTGACGACACGTCAAACCTTCCAGTTCCATGGCGTCCTGAAGGGCAACGTGAAGAAACTCATCAAGGGGATGAATCAGGTCCTGCTCGACTCCATCGCTGCATGCGGCGATGTGAATCGCAATGTCATGGCCCCGCCGAATCCCGAGCGCTCGGAGATCCTCCAGCAGGTCTATGAGGACGCGGCGAACTGGAGCAACTATGCCCTCCCCAAGACCCGTGCCTATCACGAGATCTATCTGGACGAGGAACTAGTTGCCGGCGGAGAACCCGAGGTCGAACCGATGTACGGCGATACCTATCTTCCCCGTAAATTCAAGACCGGCTTCGCCATTCCCCCTTCCAATGACGTCGATATCTTCTCCCAGGATCTGGGCTATATCGCGATCGTCGAGAATGGGAAACTCGCCGGGTACAATGTGACTGTCGGAGGCGGCCTCGGCATGAGTCATGGCAATGCGGAGACCTTCCCACGCCTGGCTGACCTCCTTGGCTTCATCCCGGCAGACAAGGTAAACGAGGTCGGCGCAGCCGTCCTCACAACCCAGCGCGATTTCGGTGACCGTACCAACCGCAAACACGCGCGCCTGAAGTACACGATTCAGGATCGCGGTATTGAGTGGTTCCGAGGTGAGGTCCAGAATCGCATCAGCTTCCAGCTTGAGCCTGCCCGCCCCTTCAATTTCACGACGATCGAGGATCCCTTTGGCTGGCACGAGTGCTCAGATGGCACCTGGTTCTATGGACTCCACATCCTCAGCGGACGTATCAAGGACGTCCAGGGATGGCCCATGAAGACTGCCCTGCGTGAGATCGCCGAGATCCATGAAGGAGACTTCCGCCTCACTCCTTCACAGAACGTCACCATCTCCGGCGTTACGGCCGAGAAAAAGGCCGAGATCGAGGCGATCCTCGCGAAGCATGGCCTCTCTCATGAGAACGATCGCTCTGGCCTCCGCCTGAACGCTCTCTCCTGCGTTGCTCTTCCCACCTGCGGGCTGGCCCTCGCAGAGAGCGAGCGAGACCTCCCGTCGATCCTGGGCAAGTTTGAGAATATCCTCGATGAAGCAGGACTCCGCGACGACGCCATCAGCCTCCGCATCACCGGTTGCCCCAATGGCTGCTGCCGCCCCTACCTGGCGGAGATCGGTTTCGTCGGCAAGGCTCCCGGAAAATACGCCCTCTACTTGGGAGCGAAATACAACGGGACCCGACTCAATCGCCTCTTCTCACCGAGTATCACGATTGACGACGCAGTCTCCACACTCACTCCGATCATCAAGCGCTATGCAAAAGAGCGCAATGAAGGCGAAGGCTTTGGCGACTTCTGCGATCGCGAGATCCTTCCTTCGGATGCCACCTTCCACAGCATCGGTACGCCAAAGGCTAGCTTGACCGCTTAATATCCGTGAAGGTATCCGCAGAACAGATCGCGTCCTGGAATTCCGAACTACGGCTGAAAAGCCCCCTGGAGATCACCCAGTGGGCCTTTGCCCTGGCAAAGGAATCAGGGGGCAATGCTATCGTCTCCACGAACTTTCGCCCCTACGAGGCGGTCGTCCTCCATCTGGCCACGCAAGCCCAAGCCGATCTCCCGGTCCTCTGGGTGGATCACGGTTACAACCGGCCTGCCACCTACAAGCATGCTGAGGAGGTCAAAGCCCTCCTGGGTCTGAATCTCAAGGCCTACCTCCCCAAGATCACCCCAGCGCACCGCGATGCGATCGACGGCCCCATCCCGACTCCCGAGGACGAGGAAGGTCTGAAGAAATTCAGCGCCGTGATGAAACTGGAACCCTTCCAGCGCGGAATGCGGGAACTCGCCCCCTCCATCTGGATCACCGCTCTCCGCAAGGTTCAGAATCCCAACCGTGCCGAACTCGATATCGTTTCCGCAGATGCCAACTTTGGCTCCCTGAAGATCAGTCCCGTCTTTTATTTCTCCGATGACGAGATGGAAGCATATCTCGCTGCGCACAAGCTCCCAAACGAATGGGACTATTTTGATCCCGCCAAAGCCGACGAGAAGCGCGAATGCGGACTGCATGCCGCATGGGGCGGCGCGGCTGCGAAATCGGCCACACAATTGGCCTCATAAATCATATCACCCATGAAAAGCTATCATCTTGATCACTTGGACTATCTCGAAACCGAGGCAATCCACATCATGCGTGAGGTCGCCTCGGAGTTTGAACGCCCGGCGATACTCTTCTCAGGAGGCAAGGACTCAATCTGTCTGCTTCGACTTGCGGAGAAAGCCTTCCGTCCTTCGGATATTCCACTTCCCTTCCTGAATGTTGCAACAGGCCACGAATTCCCGGAACTCCTTGAATTCCGTGACCGCCGCGCCAAGGAACTCGGCGCCAAACTTATTGTCCGCACCGTGGATGAGGCGCTTGAGAAAGGATTCGCCGTTCAAGCTCCGGGACAGATCAGCCGCAACCAACTCCAGATCCCCGTCTTGCTTGCAGCTATCGAGGAGTTTCGTTTCGATGCCTGCATCGGAGGAGCCCGCCGCGACGAGGAGAAAGCACGCGCAAAAGAACGCTTCTTCAGCTTCCGCGACAGCTTCGGGCAATGGGATCCGAAGAATCAGCGCCCAGAGATCTGGAATCTCTACAATGGCCGCTTGAATCCAGGCGAGAACATGCGCGTGTTTCCTCTCTCCAATTGGACGGAGATGGATGTCTGGGAATACATCAAGCGGGAGAAACTCGAGGTCCCCTCCATCTACTTCAGCCACAAGCGCCGCTGCGTCCGCCGAGGGGGCCAATGGGTTCCCGATACGGAACTAATGCCAGCCAAGGCAAATGAGGAAGTGAAGGAACTGATTGTCCGTGTCCGCACCATCGGCGACATCATCAGCACCGGTTGCGTGGAGTCCCCCGCCGCCAACTGTGACGACATCATCGCCGAGATCGCTGCAGCACGAGTCACCGAACGGGGTTCCCGTGCCGACGACCGCGTCTCCGAAGCGGCGATGGAAGACCGCAAGAAAGCCGGTTACTTTTAAGAGATGTTAAAAAGTGAAAGGTTGAAAAGTTACATCGGATACCGACCGCTTATTTCATTCCACTCGTTCATATTTTAAACTTTTAACTTTTTATCTTTTTTAACTTTTCCGCCATGACTCCCAACTCTCATCCCGTCGACCTTCTCCGCTTCAATACCTGCGGATCCGTTGATGACGGCAAGTCGACCCTGATTGGTCGCCTCCTCTATGATTCCAAATCACTCATGGAGGATCAGATCGAGGCCC
>CAIZIQ010000056.1 GCA_903933015.1 uncultured Spartobacteria bacterium
GCCTCAGGGGAAAGTTTCCATCAAAGCTCTCCAGGATCATCCTCTATCGACTCAGGAGCATATCCCGATCACTCTGCACGGAGTCATTGAGAGCACCTCCTCCGTGGAACGTACACTTCAGATTCGCTACCGAGAGGAAGAATCGGACGCCCGATTCATTACCAAGAGTTTGAAAATCCCCCCCCATGCATCCCAACCGTTTCTCTTTTCATGGAGTTCAACAATGCCGGGTGATTTTCTTCCTTCAGCGACCCTTCTGGAGGAGGGGAGGAGTGTTGGAACTGTGCAATGGAAGGTCACCGTGAAGCTTCCTGACGCATTAGCTCATCCGCTCAGAGCTGCAGATCCTATTCTCGGTGTCGTGACACATGACTCCTCCTCTGCAAAGCCTGTGGGAGGATTTATCCGACTTGCCCGTCACGACAATGACAAGGTTGCCCCAAGTCTGAGTGCCTCTCTTCAATCCGGACTTCTCTTCAACTCCCTCGTGTTGCATTGGCTGTATCGGGGCGATGGAACACCTCATTTCATCATCGAGGAGAAGATATCCCGAAATGCACTTACGGATAGATCTGGGGATGTCGGCGAGGACTCCTGGCGTAAGATGCAAGTTTCGCCAGTCCTTCAGTCTGGAGGTTGGAGTGTTGGATTCTCCATGCCATGGCCAGGTGAGCATGTCTACCGCGTCTATCCCGAGGGACATGACATGGTGATCATGAGTCAGATTACCGTACCTGTGACTTGGAGCATGTACCTCTGGCCAATCATCAGGGCATTCCTAGGTCTCCTGTTCCTGATCTGCCTGATCAAAGTCCTGCGGGAGCGGCTTTGAGGGGGAAGACTGGGAATCTTCACGCCCTACGGTTTTCCGTCTAGAAATGTTTGGGAAATACCTTACATTTTTAAGAATATCCTAATCTCCCCATGAATAAGTGTTTCGCCTCATTTTCTCTCTTGCTGATTTTCGCATGCAGTCTGCAAGCGGTTCCCTCTCACGCTCCTGCCAAACCAACGATTCTTTGGAAGTATGGTTGGAGGGATGGAAATCTGAATAACACAATTGGTGGCCCGCTCCTCGGATCTCCTCTTCCCAAGCCAAGTCTCTCCCTTGTCTCCGGTTACTCTCCCGCGCAGATGTCCGCTGCTTATGGCTTTGACCAGATTCCCTCAGCCGGGGATGGACGGGGAAAAACGATCGCCATTGTTGATGCCTACGGCAGTCCGAACATTCAGTCCGATCTGAATGCCTTCTGCACGCAGTACGGACTTCCGCAGGCGATCATCACGATCGTCTATCCCTATGGCCAACCCTCCACGACCGACAGCGGTTGGGCTGCTGAGACCACACTTGATGTCGAGTGGGCCCACGCCATGGCACCAGGGGCCAGGATCGTTCTTGTCGTCGCTCCTGACAACTACTCAAACCTTGATTCCTGCATCAGCTACGCCTCCACCAATCCTGCCGTTGGAGCCAATGTCGTCTCGATGAGCTTTGGAATCGACGAGTTGGCATCACCAACATTTCCCTCGTACTACGATACGCTCATGGCCAACAAGTCTGTGACATTCTGTGCCTCCACCGGAGATTATGGAGCGGAAGTTCAATGGCCATGCGCCTCCTCTAACTGCCTCGCCGTGGGCGGCACGACCCTCTCCTACAACACCTTCACGGGATATTCCGAGACAGGGTGGAGCGGTAGTGGAGGTGGAGTTAGCTCCGAGGAGGGGATTCCCTCATGGCAGGCAGGCTTCCCAGGCATTGCCAATCCAGGGCGGAGTATGCCCGATGTCAGCATGGATGCTGATCCTTACACCGGGGCATCCATCTACTTCACTGACCCCGCGGGAGGTAGCGGAGGATGGTATGTCTACGGAGGGACCAGCCTCTCAGCCCCGATGTGGGCCGCTCTCATGGCTCGTTCCGCGAGCCTCGGGGCAACCTACACTAACCGATTTATGAATACCTTCTATGGTGCATGTAGGAATGCCCCCACCTACAAGAAGACCATTCGGGACATCACTGTCGGCAATAATGGCTACCCCTGTCTTGTTGGCTACGATCTCGTCACGGGACTTGGTTCCCCGATTGCCAATCAGGTCGTTACGCTCACTGATGCCACCTCCGGAAGCCTCTATGTCGGTGATCAGAATGGCAAGATCACCAAGGTGAGCGCCCCAGGAGTCCCATCGTCGATCCAAATCCCCCTGACCTACGCACTTTCATCGGCTGCAGACGCCAAGGGGAATATCTATCTCGGGGATACCGCCTCAGGACGCATTCTCCGCATTAATGGCGCTACCGGCGCCTACAGCACCTACTTCAGCAACTCACCTGCTGTTATCGGAAAACCCTCCGGAATTACTCTGGATACCCAGGGCAATCTCTATGTGGCGGATTCGGTCGCTAACAAGATCGTGAAGATCGCGACGAACGGAATCGCATCAACGCTCCCGATCACCGGACAGGCCCTCAAATACCCTGCCGGACTCGGCCTCGACAGTCTCGGTAACCTCTATGTGGCCAATAATGGCAACAATTCTGTTCTCAAGATCGGGACCAACGGTGTGGCCTCTACCTTTGCAACAACCTACCTCAACAAGCCGTTTGGCCTTGCCGTGAATTCCTCCGGGACCGTGTACGTCTCCAATCTTGGCAACTCCACGATCTCCAAGTTCACAACCAACGGAGTGGGGAGCGTCGCTCTCTCCAGCGGTCTGAATGCCCCCTACGGCATCACCCTGGATGCCGCGTCAAACCTCTATATCGCTAACTCGGGAGCCAACAACATCGTCAAGGTGACCCCTACGGGTGTCTCCTCCGTGCTGGCTATCACTAACAGCCCCATTGTGAATCCCGTGACGGTATCGGTAGGGAACTGATTATTTCTCTTAGGGTAGAAAAGGGGATTTCTTGACTCCTGCTGAGGCGCGAAGATCTCAGGGGTATTAGGATCGAATTGGGAATTCCAACTCAGAGGGGGATTCGAGGGCAATCTGAGCCGGGGATAGAGGGGATTAGACTGACCAGTCTTCCCAGCGGATTCCCTCGATCTTGCTGAAGTCACTTGGATTCAGGGTCGCCACGATGCAGTCATGGCGACGAGCCGTGGATGCGATCAGCAGATCGAGATCCCCGACGATCCTGCCAATAAGTACCTGCCGAGCCTTCATTGACGAGAAGAGACCCCAGCACTCAGCATCGCTCTCCAGTACCACCAGGCGATCCCTGAGCAATGACTCATATCGGTGATCCCGGCGCTGATCCGGTGATTTGAGAAGGCCCCATTCCGTCTCGGCGCGGCATACAATGGAAATCACGCATCGTTCATCACCAACTTCATCCCAGCGACGCAGTGCTGGCATCATGGGCGAACGACGCAATGGTTGAGAATAGACCGAGGTATCGAGCAGATATTTTGAACGAGACAGCATCAGATTCCGAACACACGGTCATTTATCTAGGGGCGAGACCTCAGAGGAGGTCCGCTGCTGCCAAACTTCGGGGAAGTCCTCCGGCGAATCCTGCAGGGATCCATGCAAATTTTCATGCAGCGCAAGATCAGTTAGAATACCTACGGGATTTTTTTCCGAGACCTTAAGCGGCGGGAGAAGTCGGACTAAAGGACGGCCCCTAAGCGTCACAAGGATTTCTTCCCCGGATCCCGCAACCCTGCGACAAATTTCTGAGAACCGGGTTTTCGCTTCAAATAGGCCTATGGTTGTCATTTCTTATAATTAAGCTACTAGTTGACTAGTCTGTTGTCAATGTGGCAAAAAAATAATGTACGACGTTGAAAAAACACGATTTATCCCCGCCTATCCTGAACAAGGGACTTTAGGGAATCTTATCCAGTCGTGGAGAGGTTGCGGATAGCGCGGTAAGAAGCTAGGCAATCGGTTTCCATCTCTACTCTGACCTGATTTTTTCAAAGAGAGCTTGTCTTTGGCCTCTGTTTCTCCAATGGAAAGAGTTCTTGAAGCCTGTGTCATTCGCCTAGAGTCGCTCATGAGCAGGGGTTGTCATTCCGGGTGAAGAAATCACTATTCGGTCTTAGCCTTTGATGACCTTCGCTATTAGTAACTCCTAGACGAAGGATGCGTTATTTGACCATGAGAAGCTGCCGGAGGAGACATGGAGAACGGCAACTTCATAAGCGGGTTCTGTTCCGAAGTAGGCAAAGATATCAATAGTATTTCCTCCTCCTGAGAGCGTCTGATAGCCATCTGAGCCAGCGTTGGCCCCGCCGAAATCATGGAGTTGGAGAGTGTCTGCACCTGCACCAGCGGCGAAGTTATTGATCGTGGCAATATTTCCCAAATAGGCGGGTCCTGTGGAATCTCCAAGAACGAATAAATCACTTCCAGAGCCGCCAGTGAGAGTGCTGTTTGCTGTATAGGCCGTTGAAGAACCTGAGTAACCTTGGAGCGTATCGTTTCCACTTCCAGCGATAAGGGTATCGTCCGCAGTGCCGCCAAGGAGTGATCCGCTAAGTGTGCTAGTGGAATGATTAAGGATAATGTTTGTATTGAATGATGAAGCATCCATGTTGGTCGTTTTGGCGCCGCCAACAACTGTGAGGATATTGGTGAAGCCGGTCGACTGAGTCACCGTGATGCTTCCTGTAATTGCCGGTGCTATAGTATTTGCTGCAATCAGATCGATACCAGCAGACTGTGCATTGAGACCAAGCGTTATTGTAGATGCGCCCGATAGTGAGACGGTCTGGATCTGATTCAGTGGCGCAAGTTGAGTGTCCGTAATTGTTCCAGCCTGGGTGAATAAGACTGTATTATTGAGAGTGGATCCTCCACTAACTGCATAAGCTGAACCAAGTTGAGATCCAGTTGTGAACTCAAAGAGATTATTCCCACCAGAAGCATAGGAGGCGTAGAGGCTGTCGCTTCCACCGTTTCCA
>CAIZIQ010000057.1 GCA_903933015.1 uncultured Spartobacteria bacterium
AGTCGATACTGTTTCCGTCTTTAAACAAGCACTCCATTCCTGTTGGATTAAGATATGTCGTTTCTTCAGCAACTCTTGAGGCATCCCTACATGCTGGTTGGGATCGGCGGAGCCGTAGGCTCGGTCGCCCGTGCTGGCATGACGGACCTCATCACCCGCTGGATGGGCAATCAGTTCCCCTTCGGCACGGTCGTGGTGAACATCACCGGAGCTCTGATCATGGGCCTGATGGCAGGCTATGGGGAAACCGATCCCGGAAAGCTGATCTTCTCACCGGCAACGCGGACCTTTCTGATGATCGGCGTTATGGGCGGCTACACAACCTTCTCCTCATTCAGTCTCCAGACGTTCCTGCTCATGGAGCAGGGGAACTGGACCGGGGCATTCCTGAATGTGGTTCTGTCGGTTCTTCTGTGTGTGGCCGGGATCTGGCTTGGTTTTTCAATCATCAGGGCCTGCCAATAAAGTTATTCGGTAAAACTAGGGGAGGTTGCCTGCAGAGAGGGTAAGGGAAATTCCCTAGTTTGGAGTGGCTCGTCGCAAGACAATCAGACACTCTTCTGCGCCGTGCCTGCCCATTGCCCAAAAAACTCCAACCGTTCAGGAGTCACCCTGACGGAGTTGCTTGTCGTGTTGGCGGTGATCGCTGCCCTCGTCTTGCTTGCTCTCCCGGCATGGAGGGCCATCACCCGATCTCATGCGAACAATGCAGCCATAAGCCTAGCCATGGGAACGCTGGAACAGGCACGCTTGGCATCAGTCTCCGGCAAAAAGGAGGTCTGGGTGGTATTCAGAAATGAAGAGGCACTGAAAAAAGGTTCCCTTCGCATCGTCACTCGTGATGGAAAGGAGGGTTCGGCCCTTCAATCCCTCGTAGCACTAGGCAACTGGATTCAGCTTCCACGAGGAATCACCTTCCAGACCGGAGAAGGGACCCTGATGGATCAAAACCCGCCGGCCGAGGTGATCACCACCGCACTAGGTGGGTCGCCCTCCCAAGGACTCTCATTGGGAGGTGTGATGTTCCAGCGCTCCGGGAGAATCGGCATTCCCCAACAGGGAGGACCCGGTCTTTCCCTGCGCCTTAAGAATGACACGGGACCTCTCCCCTCGTCACTCGAACTTGCCCGGGGAAGCGGCCGAGCCAACGTGAGGAATTTCTAAGCTTCAAGCGATGAGAAAGAAGAATAGCTACTCCCGACTTCACTTGCAGGCCTTTACCCTTGCGGAGATCCTTGTGGCACTCGGTGTTTTTTCCGTCACGGCATTTGCACTGATCGCGCTTTTCTCCTTCACGCATAAGACAGAACGCGACGCCAAGGAGGAAACCCGGGCCACCCTTATCGCCTCCGACATCATGGAGGGTCTCACCTTCGGTAAGGATCCCTCAACCCTTCATCTGGCGACGTCTATGAGCAATGGGATCCCGGTCTGGGAAAGCATCCATCCCCAATCATCGACCAGTTGCTGTGTTGCCTACGGAGCATCATGCGAACCGATCCGCATGATTCCTGATTCCGAGGCCACCAACCCACTGCTTGATTCGGAGATCACCGCCCTCGCCTGGCTAACACTGAGCCCAAAACACTCCACCCCCGGCATGGTGAAAGTTGAGGTTCTGGTTGCAACACCTCCTTCGGCTCCGGCATCTGGGCGCACGATCCATCGCTACGCAAAGCTTCTCACGATCCCATGACCAAGCGATCTGATCAGTGTGGTGAGCGGCGCGGCGCCCGTCTCCTGGACCTCGAGGGTTTCACTCTGCTGGAGGTTCTTGTCTCCTCGGCGATCCTCCTTGTCCTGATGCTCCTCCTGCTCGGCATGGGCGATGGAGCCTCGAGGATCTGGCGGGATGGGGAAGGCAGGCGCGAGGCACAACGTGAGCTCCGTGGCGCCCTACAGATCATCTCAGAGGATCTGCACTCGGCGGTGATTACGACCAATACCGAATCGCTTGCGATCAGTAAGCTTGAAGAGGGGCGCTCCCAGTCTCTCTTTTTTCTGGTTTCTCATCCGAGTGATCGGAGGCACGCCGAGATCAAGGGGGACCTCTGTG
>CAIZIQ010000058.1 GCA_903933015.1 uncultured Spartobacteria bacterium
CTGAGTCGGGCTGGGTAGGATCGTATTTCGGACGGGTGGAGACGGAGGCAATTGCATCTCCCACCGGATCCAGCATCATCGTGACATTCGTCGTTTCGGTGAGGGGCAGGGTCTTGGAGGCGACAACAGCTCCACCCTGCAGGGCCTGAACGGTCAGGTTAACGGGATGGAACTGGAAAGGGGGAAATTCTACACCCTCCGGGGAGAGCTTTTTGGTCAGCCCCCGTCCATCGATCGAGACCGTTGACTTCTCTGAATTTCCCGAGACCTTGACATGCACGGAACGGTGACCGACCCGATCCCAGTTCCAATGAGGGTAGAGATGCAAAAGAGGTACGGACCCCCACCATGCCTTGTAATAGTAGTAATTGTCCTTGGGGAAGCCACAGGTATCGACGATTCCAAAATGGGAACTGATATTGGGCCATTTGTAAGGGGTCGGCTCCCCGCGATAATCGAACCCGGTCCAAGCAAAGGCACCGCCGACCCACGGGCGCTGGAGGTAAAAGGTCCACCAGTTGGCAGTCGCACCCCATCCCGGAGTATTCGCAGCCTTGTCGTAGGAAGACTTGTAGGCTTTGACATAGTCGTCGAAGTACTCACCGCGCGTGGTCACCGTGCTTGCCTCCTCGGAGCCGATAAAACGCCACTCGGGATGATCGGCATGCATCTTGTCCATGATTCCCCAGAGCCGATAGTAGTTCATGCCGATCACATCGAGCATGGTTGCGAACCCTATTTGCTCGTCGGGGTGATTCTGCGCCAGGGTGCACATCCTTGATGGATCCAGCTTGTGGGCCAATTCCTGAGTCACCTTAGCAATGTCAGCCCCGGCCTGCGTGCACTGAATCTTCATCTCCTCGTTGCCGAGGGACCAGATCACGATGCTTGGATGGTTTCGGTCACGACGGATCATCGTTTCCAGATCAGAGAGCGGTTCGGGGTATTTGCCGAACCGTCGCGTCTCGTCCATGACCATCATTCCCTGACGGTCACACTCGTCGAGCAGTTCGGGATTGGGAGGATTGTGTGACATCCTCCACCCGTCGCATCCCATACCGCGCATGATAGCAACACGGTCCTTCTCGATACTGTCCGGAACCGCCACGCCAACTCCGGCGAAGTCCTGATGATTGCAAACCCCCTTGATGAATCGGTGCTGGCCGTTGAGGCTGAATCCTTTCTGGGGATCGAAGATCACGGTCCGGATCCCGAAGGGGGTCTCGTAAAGATCTAGGACCACTCCATTCGTCTCGATCAGCGAGATCGTCTTGTAGAGCGTGGGGGACTCGGGTGACCAGAGCTTGGGATCGGCGACATGAAGGTTCTGGGTGAGCACCTGATGCTGGCCCGCTGCTGTGTGGAAGGGCGCGGTCGTCTTGGCGACTTCCTTGCCCGTGGCATCGAGGATCTTCGTGACCAAGGTTCCCGAGGTTTCCTTGTCGCCGTTATTTTCCAAGGTGGTCTCGACCGTCACCGTTGCTTCCTTGCCGGAGACGGTGCTGGTGACATAAGTCCCCCACTGGGCCACATGAAGGGGGGATGTCTTTTGGAGCCAGACGTGCCGGTAGATCCCAGCCCCCTCGTAAAACCATCCCTCGTTCGCCGAGGCATCGGTGCGGACAACAAGTGTGTTTTTACCGCCGAACCTGGCATACGGAGTCAGGTCATAGACGAAGCTGGTGTAGCCGCTCGGCTTCCTGCCCAGGCAGTGTCCGTTGAACCAGACCATGGAATTGCGGTAAACGCCGTCGAACAGCACAGTGATCCGCTTTCCCTGATCAGCGGCAGGAAGATCAAAGGTCCTTCGGTACCAACCAATGGCGGATCCATCCTTCGGATCAAGATGACGGCTTCCCTTCCCGTTGTTATCCTTCTCTCCGAAAGGTTGCTCGATCGCATAGTCGTGCGGAAGATTCAAAATCCGCCACGCGCTGTCATCAAAGTCGGGTTTTACAAAAGCAAGTCCAGCACCGGTGTTCTCCTTCACCACATCGGGCAAATTCTTACGAATTGCCGTAGCCATGGCCTCAGAATCCTCACCTTGCTTCATGAGGTCGCTCTCCTTGACAAGAAAGTCTAAGGTATGACCGACATCAACCGGATCGCCCTGATGGAAGCGCCAACCCGAATCCATCAGTAGTTTTTGACGGGGAGACTCCGCGGGATCTGCGTAAAGGCTTCCGATAAGTAAAGCCGACAAGATAACAAGAAGGATCTTTTGGATGTTCATGGGTGCTTAGGGGCAAATAAGAATTATCGATACGTGTTAGTCTCTTATTTGAGTCAGCGCGTTGGAATCTACCGTTAAGTTTTTTTATTGGCACGGGGCCAATGGCCTAGGATCAATCAATCGCGAGGGTATCCCCGTCTCTAACAAACCCATTTTGTCTGATCAGGTTAAGAAATTCTCTTGGCCAAGACATTCCTCTCATAGGAACGGACTTCCTGCATCCAGTCAGCAGGAACATTGTTCCTGAAAAGAAACTCCTCCCAGACTGCACCGGCAGGAAGGCTTTTCGACTCCTCCATGAGGGCGAGTCGTTCCCAAAGAGCACCAGAGTCCTCGGCCTTGCGGATCTTTTCGATAGGCTGAAGCAGTGCTAGCAGAAGCGCCTTCTGAGCACTCCTGGTACCGATCACCCAGGCCGCGATCCGGTTGATCGAGGCATCGAAGAAATCGAGGCCGATGTGGGTACGTCCAAGGAAGTCTCCTCGCACCAGTTCCTCCATGATCGCAATCGTCGGATCATCGAGCAAAACGACATGGTCACTGTCCCACCGTACACCGCGGCTGACATGGAGCAGGAGCTCGGGGACGAACTGGAGGACCGAAGAGATCTTATCGGCCAACTGCTCGGTCGGATGGAAGTGACCGGCGTCGAGGCAGAGGAGCTTTTGGTTCTTCACGGCATACCCCATGTAGAACTCATGGGAGCCAACCACATAACTCTCGCTACCAATCCCGAAGAGCTTGCTTTCAACGGCATCAAGATTGTGAGTCGGGTCGATGTGATCAGAAAACATCTTGTCGAGTGCAGCCTCCAGACGGAGGCGTGGCGACTTGCGGTCGGCGGGAAGATCCTTGGAGCCGTCGGGAATCCAGACATTCGTCACACAAGTCGATCCGAGTTGGCGACCGATCTCAGCGCCGATCTGGCGGCAAGCCTTGCCATGCTCGATCCAATAGTCACGGATCCCCTTGTCGGGACTTGAGAGTGTGAATCCGGAGGCGGCCTTCGGATGAGAGAAGAAGCTCGGATTGAAATCCATCCCAAGCCCGCGGGACTTGGCCCAGTCAATCCATCCTTGGAATTCAGCGATCCCGTAATCACTCCGTTCTTTTTTCTTGCCACCCAGTTCCGCATAGCAGGCATGGAGATTGAGACGGTGCTTACCCGGAATCAGCGAGAGGGCTTTCTCCACATCCTGCCGGAGTTCCTCAGGAGTCCTAGCCTTACCGGGATAGTTTCCCGTAGCAGCAAGACCGCTACCAACCAGATCAGTTCCTGCGTTCTCAAATCCCCCGACATCATCCCCCTGCCAACAGTGAAGCGAAATCGGCGTGGCGGCGAGGCGATGGAGCACCTTCTCGGTGTCGACTCCGTGGGAGGCGTAGATTTGCTGCGCAAGCGAGTAGGTATTCATAAAAGTGAGGATGCGAATCGGATGGTGCGTTTGAAATCAGGAATGCCCTTTCAACCAAGTGCCGATGCCGATGATGATCGTTGAGATAATCAGCGTGGCGATGCCAAGTGCGATGAGGGCGTGGGTCTTTTTGCTCGATCCCTTCCACTCGTGGAAGATCCAGCCCCACATCGTGCTGAAGATGATGATGCTCGCCATATGAAGGGTCCAACTGGCGAACCCGAACTTGCCCATCTGGGTCTCGCCCATGGTGTAGAAGAAGAACTGCAGGTACCAGATCGTCCCGGCGAGTGCCGAGAAGAGATAGTTGCCGAGCATCGGCACCTTCAGGTTTCCATCGACGGGGGCAGCCGGTGCCGCACTGCCATGCTCTCCGCCCCCAGCACCCCCAAGCATGGCATGCTCCTCGCGGATCGTGCCGCTGAGATACTGGTAGGCCGTGCCGTTCTTGAAATGGAGGTAGGCGCACCAGAGGAAGTTCGTGGTGAAGCCACCGAGAAGCACGACGACGAGCTTCGGAAGACCCGTCCAGATCTGATCGGTCCCTGCCAGGAGCGAGGCATCGCCAATCGGCTTGCCGGCGGTCAGTGCAAAGGCAAAGCAGGCGCTCATCACGCCGGAGAAGGTCGCGACGGCGATTCCCTTCGGAAAGTTGAATTCCTTGATGGCCTGCGTTTTCTGAGAGGCATCCATCTCACGTTCCTTGTTGAGCCCTGCCAAGGCCGCAAGGGCTATGCCTACGAGACAGGCCAGAACGCCGATCAGTGTGATCTGTCCGGGGAGGTTCGACGCAATCTGGACGATCGTCTCATCGCATGGGATTCCTGGAAGGAAGAGCTTGGCGGTGGGGGGCAGAAGGGTTCCGAAGGCAGCGCAGTACCCCAGCGCTACCCCCATACCGAGTGACATTCCCAGATAGCGCATGGTGAGTCCGAAAGTCAGACCACCCAACCCCCAGAGACATCCGAAGAAATAGGTCCAGCAAAGCGTGTTGCCGCTCTGACGCACCAACACCCCGTGGAGATCATGAGTCATCAGGAGTGCCAGGAGTGAAGGCATGATGATCCAGGAGAAGAATCCACCCACCATCCAGGCGGTCTCCCAAGCCCACTTCTTCACGAAGCGGTACGGAACGTAGAAACTTCCGGAGGCAAAGCCGCCCAACCAATGAAAAAAGACACCGAGGAAAGGATTCATAATAATGGGGGATGTTTAAGGGTAATTCTGGGGAGGAATGCAATTTATGGATTCTGCAACGTCGAGGTGATGGAGTAACTACCCGTAGCAACTTCAAAAGTGGATCTTCCATTCAAGTTGCCGAGTGATTTCGGGCCAGAGTCTCCAGAACCTTGAACAAGCATCCGAGCCTCCTTGCCAGGAACCTCAATGCGCGCGGTGATTCCAACCGGAATCGTCACTTCCAGCGTGAATTTATTCCCCTCAACCTTCCAAGAGACATCAACGTTGCCATGAGGTGTCGGCACCGAACCCTTGGCCCAACTCAGGCCGCAGGTCTCTGGTTTGATCAACACAGAGTAAAAACCAGGTAACGTTGGCCTCACTCCAAGGATCTTGCTCGGCATCTGATAGGCGGGTGTGGCGATCCATCCATGGCTGTAATCACCCCTCTCCGGCCCCATCTCCCGGACAGTCTGGGTCTCGGGGATCACCTTGTACTCATACATCTTCTGGACGCCGTATTTGCCAAAGAGATCGGCTTCGTCGAGGGCATTAAAGACGAAGTGCATGAAGTAGGGGGTCACATCCCAGTTCGTGTTCGTCATAGTAGCCTCCATAACCTGAGATTGGCGGTCCTGAGGAACAAGGCCGGCAATTGTGGCGAGAGCATTATTCTGCACACTGAAGCTCTCCATCGGAACATCAGGCGGCAGCCACTTGTTGGTGCTCACGGAGGTCACAAAGGGTTTCCCATCTCGGTAGAGACCCCTGTCTGGATTCCAGAGCTCCTTCTCATAAGAGTCTCCTACCTGCTTGCGCAGCTTCTCATATTTCTCGCCGTGGGTTGAGTCACCGGTGAGTTGTGAGATCCGGATCGCATCTCCGAGCGCCTGATAGAAAAGTGCCGTCATATACCCCTGACCGATCACCGCCGGAGGATGGTGACAGGCAAAGGATATCTTTGGATTCTTGTCGTCATGGACATTCACCCAGTCCATGAACATGTAGTTTGGGGCCTCGGAGATGATCCCGTTCTTTCCGAGATAAGAGGTGAATTGAGTGATCACTCCGTGAACATTTGGAGTCAATTCCTTGAGCAAGGCGACATCCCCGGTGAAGTCGTAGTAATTCAACAACGCCTGCAACCAGTAGAACATGTAGCTGGTGTGGAAGGTCTGGTACTTGGCGTTTTCCATCACCCACGCCCACTTGCGAAGATCCTGTTTGGCGAGCCAAGGATTATTACCCATCGTGTAGTAGTTCACTAGGTCAGCGATCAGGTAATCCCCGTAGTCGCTGATCGGCTCCTGATGCTGCGGTGA
>CAIZIQ010000059.1 GCA_903933015.1 uncultured Spartobacteria bacterium
AGCTGGAAAGACAAACTCCACAACGATTTCCTGCTTCCCTCCTTTCTGGAGCAGGATCTCAGGGATGTGATCAGCTATCTCTCAGAGGCGGGATTTGGCTTTGAAATGGATTGGTTCCTGCCGCACTTCCGATTTCGATTTCCCCTCCTTGCGGAGGCATCTGTTGGCAATGCCCGCTGGAGTCTCAGGCGTGCCATCGAACCATGGCCACTGCTGGGGGAACAACCCACACTCTCGGGTACCCTCATCCGATGTGTGGACTCCTCGACAGAGCGCCTGGAGATCCGCTTGCAAGGCGACGTTTCTAAACTACGGATCATCCTCAATGGATTTCCGCTCCCGCTCTGGGATCACCCGGCAGGAGGTCTTGTCGGGGCTGTACGCTTCCGTAGCACGCTCCTTCCAACCTGCCTCCACCCCCAAGTCGCCCCCCATGTTCCTCTGGAGTTCGAGATTTCAGATGAAAAGGGCATCCCCCTTGGTCTGTGGCATTATCATCCGGCCAGTCTTCCGAGCGAGGGAAGCCTGAGCGGCTTACTCCCCGTGAAGAAAGCGCTCCACAAAAAACAGGATGCGTCTGCTGATGCCACCTGCGAGAAGGCAAGAACCCTGGATCTCAGGGCGTTGGAACCAACGGCTTCCGGAAAAATCCCTTAGGAAGTTTACTAGACCGCCTGATCACCCATCTCACCGGTACGGATGCGGATGGTATTCTCGACAGGCAGGACAAAGACCTTGCCGTCGCCGATCTTGCCGGTCTTGGCGGATTCCACGATCGCCTTAATGGCTCCATCGACAGCCTCGTCGGCGAGGACCACCTCGAGCTTGATCTTGGGCAGGAAGTCGACCGTGTACTCGCTGCCGCGATAGATCTCGGTGTGGCCCTTCTGGCGGCCAAAACCCTTCACCTCCGTCACCGTCATGCCCTCGATTCCGATTTCGCTGAGGGCGGCTTTCACCTCCTCGACCTTGAAAGGCTTGATGATGGCTTCGATTTTTTTCATGACGTGATGAGTTGCTGGGTTCCTGTACGGATATCTTGTTCGCAGATGGGTTGATTTTCTGCAATCACCATCGTGACTCCTCACCCCGGTTCATTCCACAGATCGTGTGAATCGACGCAAAAAAAAAGCGGAGACCGAAGTCTCCGCCTTTTCGTATGAGTGCCTAGGGCTCTTAGACCGCCTTGTCACCCGTCTCGTCAGTACGGATGCGGATGGCGCTCTCGACGGGCAGGATGAAGACCTTGCCGTCGCCGATCTTTCCGGTCTTAGCGGTCTTCACAATCGCCGCGACAGCGCCGTCGACAGCGCCGTCAGCGAGGACGACCTCGAGCTTGATCTTGGGCAGGAAGTCGACTGTGTACTCGCTGCCGCGATAGATCTCGGTGTGGCCCTTCTGGCGACCGAAGCCTTTGACTTCGGTCACCGTCATGCCTTCGATCCCAAGTTCGCTGAGGGCGTCTTTGACTTCCTCGAGCTTGAAGGGCTTGATGATTGCTTCGATTTTTTTCATGGGTGTGTTTGGTATGTGTTAAACCGTCGGTGGCTTAGTGGTTGTAGCCCTCCTCACCGTGATCGGTGATGTCGAGACCCTGGTGTTCCGCTTCGGCGCTCGGACGGAGACCGATGAC
>CAIZIQ010000060.1 GCA_903933015.1 uncultured Spartobacteria bacterium
CGCGATCTCAAAGGCCCCACAGTCCGAGTGGGTGGAGAGAGCGGTACTGATCGAGTAGCAGAGCCCACGGCGCTCGCGAAGCTCCTGAAAGAGACGCGAACTCATGTTCCCTCCGAGAAGCACATGGAGGAGATTCACCGCATAGCGCTTCGGGTCATGGGCACCGACTCCACGGAAGGAGAGGGCGATCTGGGTCTGCTGATTCTCACGGGTCTCGATCACCAGACGGGGGCTCGTCTGACGGGGCGGCAGCGTGAGGCGTGAGCGGGAGGAACCGGCAGGTAGTTTCCCCAGGTATCGGGAGACGAGCTTCAGGAACTCGGCATGATCGACGGCTCCGGCGGCGGTCACAATGGTTTGCCCGGAGTGATAGTTGTCACGCAGATGATTCACGAGGTCCTGACGGGAGATCGCCGCGAGACTCTTCTTCGTTCCGGTGATAGGGTGGCTGAGCGTGTTACCACGCCATGTCTCGGCGGTCAGGAGCTCCTGGACATGCTGGGCCGACTCGTCCCGGATCATCTCGATCTCCTCAACGATCACACCCCTCTCCCGCTCCACCTCCTGCCAATCGAGACGGGAATTGGAATACATGTCGGCAAGAACCTCCGTCACCCTCCCAAGATGATCGGATGAGGCCGCTGCGTAGTAGCAGGTACGCTCCTCGGTGGTGTAAGCGTTCAGATCTCCACCGACTCCCTCGATCTCCTCGCTGATGCGACGGGCACTCCGTTTCTTCGTCCCCTTGAAGAGCAGATGCTCCAGAAAATGCGAGATGCCACCAGTACGGGCAGACTCATGACGACCTCCGACCGCGCACCAGATCCCGACCGCCACGGTCTGGGAGGCCGGCATGCTCTGGGTCGCCACCCGGAGACCATTCGGGAGAGTCGAGATTTGCGGGGTCAGACTGATCATCGATCGCTCCGGGAGGACAGGATTGCCTCGGCGACAGTAAGATCGGAAGGCCAGGTGATCTTATGGTTCGGTTCCAGATTCTCCACGAACGGAATCCTCCATCCGGAGGCAAGAGCAACCGAGACCTCGTCCGTCGGCTTTCCGAGGGTCTGCTCCGCAAGGAGCTTCGAGAGGGGTGCCGCACGGAAGACCTGGGGAGTCTGCATGGCCCAGAGTCCGCTGCGATCGATTGTCCTGGCTGCGCATCCCTCTTGGTCCGCCTGATGCAGGGTGTCGGAAACAGGTGCTGCTGCAGCCGAAGCTCCTGATTCAGAATTTTGAGCGCTCACAAGACAGCGGGTGATCAGGGAAGGCGTCACCAAGGGACGTGCCGCATCATGGATAGCCACGAGTCCGATCGTCGGAGGGAGAGCTTGGAGACCATGAAGTACAGACTCGTTGCGGTGGGAACCTCCCGTCACAACAGCCGTGAGCTTCGAGATTCCTGCGCTAATGGCAATCTTTTGAAATTCCTCCTCGCGCCCAGCAGGAGCTACCAGCACGATGCTGCTGATCGCCGGGGTCTGTTCAAACGCCCGCAGTGTCCAGGCAAGCACGGGACGTCCGGCAACCGAGACAGCGATCTTATCTCCGCCGAAACGGCTTCCCGAACCACCACCAACCAGGACGGCGGCGCATTCCAAGTCCTTGGTGGGGGTGCTGCTCATGAGAGCCGGAATGGATATTTGACCGAGCTAGGCTAGGTGCTTTTGCACCTCTGCACTGAGGCTCTTGCCATCGGCACGGCCTCCGGCTTTCACTTGGGCAACCTTCATGACGGCACCCATCTGGGCCTTCCCGGTGGCACCGGTTTCGGCAATCGCTTCCTTGACGATCACGGCAAGTTCCTCGGCAGAAAGTGCGGCGGGAAGATAGGCTGAAAGCACGACAATCTCGGCTTTTTCCTTCTCGGCCTGTTCGGGGCGACCTCCCTGCTCGAACCCGGCGGCAGCATCCTCGCGCTGCTTGATCTGCTTACGGAGCACGGCTGTCGCGATTTCATCATCCACCACGGCATCGGCACCACTCTTCTCGATGGCGGCATACTTGAAGGCGCTTTTCACCATGCGGAGGGTCCCGAGCCGGGCCGCATCACGTGCTTTCATGGCTTCCTTGAGGTCGTGATCAATCTGTTCTGCGAGTGTCATGGTAGGTGAGTGGTTGATGAAACCATACGCTACGCGCTTGAGTTGCCCCCGTAAATGAATTCATCTTAAGGGATGTCTCAACGACCCGTCCGCACCCGATTCGCTCCCTCTCCCACCGGCCTCCTCCATGTCGGGGGAGCCCGCACCGCCCTCTTCAACTGGATCTATGCCCGCAAGCACGGCGGCACCTTTGTCCTCCGCATCGAGGACACCGATCACAGCCGCAATACGGAGGAGGCCAAGCAGGTCATTCTCGATGGGCTTCACTGGCTCGGTCTCGACTGGGACGAGGGTCCGCAGAAGGGTGGTAATCACGGTCCTTACTACCAAAGCGAGCGTAATGCGATCTATGAGGAATACTTGGGCCGTTTGGAAAAGGGTGGCCACCTTTACGAGGACAACGGAGCCATCCGCTTCCGCTCCCCCCGTGAGAAGGTCATCGTCGACGACGAGATCTGCGGAAAGATCGAGTTTGACCTCACCAACCCCGGCACCCATCCCGATCTGACACTCCGCCGTCCCGACGGCTCCTGGATCTTCCATTTCGTGAGCGTCGTGGATGACATCGAGATGAAGATCACCCATGTGATCCGCGGAGAGGATCACCTCTCCAACACACCGAAGCACATCGAACTCTATAAGGCGCTCGGCGCGGAGCCTCCCCGATTCGCCCATATGCCCCTGATTCTCAACCGCGATGGCAGCAAGATGAGCAAGCGCGACGAGGGAGCCGCCCTCGGCACTTACCCGGATGCCGGTTACGCCCCCGAGGCGGTGCGCAATTATCTGAGCCTGCTCGGTTGGTCTCCCAAAGAGAATCGTGAGATCATCAGCACCGAGGAGGTGGTGGCGCTCTTCGATCTGAATCAGATCAACCGACGCAACGCTGCCTTCGACCTCGACAAATGTTTCTGGATCAACGGGCAGTACCTCCTCGCGATGGATCTGGCACGCTATGCCGAGCTGGCTATCCCCTTCCTCCAGAAGGCAGGCATCACCTGGCCTGACTGGGAATCGCTCGAGAAGGTCCTCGCGATCGTGAAACCGAAGGTGAAGCTCCTGAAAGATCTTCCCGAGTGGGTCTCATGCTTCTTCACCCAAGAGCTGACCTACGACGAGGCCGCCGTGTCCAAGTCGCTCACGGGAGCCTCCGCTGCCGATCGGCTCAAGGCACTCTCCGAGGCCTATACGGCTCTTCCCACCTGGGATACTGGGTCACTGGAGGCCTCCCTCAAGGAGACAGCCACCAAACTCGGCATCAAGACGGGCGAGATGGTTCATCCGGCTCGTGTCGCCGCAAGCGGCCGCGGCATCGGTCCCGGCCTCTACGAAATGATCGAGATCCTCGGGAAGGAGCGCACTCTCGCTCGCTTTGCCAAGGGAATAGAGAAAGCCGCTGGGGCTGGCGCATGAGTGACGCCCCGGAGATTTATTCTGCTGCGGATCTCGCCCAAGGTGGCGAGGTTCTCCGCAGCCTGAATCCTCCGGCACGATTTGCGATCTTCGGTGATCCGATCGCCCACTCCGCATCGCCGCGGATGCAGAATGCTGCGCTCCAGGAAAAGCAGCACCCGTTCCAGTACGTTCGGATTCATGTCACTCCGCCGGAACTCAAGAATGCCCTGGGCGAACTCGCTGCAGCCGATTTTCTCGGAATCAACATCACGATTCC
>CAIZIQ010000061.1 GCA_903933015.1 uncultured Spartobacteria bacterium
AGTCTTAACGAAATCGACCATTCATCATAACAAGATTGCCAAGCAAGCCCTTGGTTTTCTTGACGAGGCTGCTGCCCTACTACGAGCAGGCATAAGAGAGAGTTCAAAAACGACAGCAAACTCCCGTATTGTTGTCAAAAAGAAGGCTCATCATTTGCTCGGCAAGGCCTCCAAAGAACTCTCGAAAGCGATTGAAGAGGGTGCCAAGTCCCTTCAGCAAATCGTAGAAAAGATCTAAGTACGGGGGCCACGAGTCCTACTTTAGTACATCTTAAGCGTTTAGGAGTCTGAAGTTGTAGGTTCGCTTAATTTTAAAGTCCGTCGCTTCGTCGGGTTGAGAGTGCGTGCCTAAAGCACATACAGATCCCCCAGATCAACCCGATCAGCCCTAGCACGGGGATATCCCACACTTTGGGGGAGAGTCCGGAACGGATGAGATTCGTGGAGCCGATCAGGACCGCAGCAGCTAGAATGGCGTTCCCAAGGCGATTGGAGGTTTTGTTCAGTGTCTTCCGGAGTGGTTCGATTCCCTTTGAATCGACTTTGAGCTGAAGTGGTATGTTGATTTCACCGCGTCTCAAACGTTTCCAGAGAACACGGAAATCTCCCGGAATATCATCCAGAATATCGAGCGAAGTTGACGAGAGTTGATGAAGGATGTGAGCAAGGTGTTCGGGACGGTATTTTTCCTGAAGCATCTTGGTGGCATAGGGCTCTCCGAGGAGAATAAAGTTAAGATCGGGGTTGAGTTCACGTCCTATTGCCTCCACCTGTGAGAGTGCCTTGATGCCAAGGTAGAAGCTTCCCTTCATCCGGAGATGCTGATCACGTAGCAACTCCAGTAGTTTATTGAAGACATCCGAGAGATTTATCTGCGATATAGGTTTGTTAAGGTTCTTATTGCTGAACTCCTCAACCTCCCGAAGCATTTTTTCAGGATCGACCAGACTTCCTGATTCCGACATATCCACCAATGAACTCATTACCTGCCTATTGTCCTTCTCCGCGAGTCCTGCAATAAGGTTCGCGACGCTCATTCGGAAACCCATGGAAAACTCTCCCATGATTCCAAAGTCATAGAGTCCCATGACTCCTCCGTGGAGTACGGTCATATTTCCAGGGTGCGGATCACCATGGAAAAATCCATAAACGAAGATTTGTTCAAAGATGAGCTTTGAAATGCTCTTGGAAAGTAGGATCGGATTGATGTGATGTTTCCTCAGAACCTTAGGATCATTCACGGGAAAGCCTGAAATAAACTCCATGGTAAGGATTTTTTTGCTGCTGAATTCACGCAGGATGGCAGGCACACTGATTGCTTTCGAATCCTTAAACAGATGGGCAAAGCGTTCCGTGTTGTCCGCTTCGTTCGTAAAATCTAGTTCTTTCGTGAGTGTTTCCGAAAACTCCTTGACGACCCCGACCGGGTTCATCGAGGCAATATCGGGCACATGCTTCTCAATCAACTTCGCCAAATCATGGAGGATGGAGAGATCTCTTTCAATGAGAGGCTGAATGTCAGGCCTCTGGATTTTCACGGCAACGACAGCCCCTTCATGAGTCGTGGCCCGATGAACCTGGGCCATGGAGGCACCCGCCATCGGTTCTATATCGAAATCGGCAAAAGCTTTGTGGACGCTCATTCCGATTTCCTCGGCAAAGATGTGCTTTGCCTCCTTACCTGGAAAAGTAGGAACCTTGTCTTGGAGCTTGCAGAGTTCATTGTAGTAACTCCCGTTTACTAGGTCACGGCGGGAACTCAGGATCTGACCGAACTTGATGAATGTGGGCCCAAGTTCCTCCAGGGCGAGTCTCAACCTTTCCTCTGGAGGTAGAGATAACTTCCCTGAATCATGCACCTGCAGATCGCTTCCTTCAATTCCCAGAATCCTCTGGAGTACGACCAACTTGAGGACATCCGAAAATCCATATTTGAACAGTACCTTTAGGATTTCGGTGTAGCGCGGTACCTGAGCGGCAAACTCAAATGCCGAATGGAGATGAGAGATCATCTATATCCAAAGGAACATCCTCTGGTCCCCAGTGCAAATTGATTCCCGTTAAAGGGCGTAATCTGATCATTTTGCTTAGAGAGGAGCTCGCACTCTTGACCCAAGTGGATCCGATCACTTGTCCTGTGAGAAAATCACGACGGAATAGGGTCCGATGCCAATCTTGCCGGAATAGGGTAGTCCATCGTAATCATCAGACTTGGCTTCGACATTTGGGGAGTAATGGTTCGCAAACTTGGGGTCGTAGCTGTACGAGTCACTGTTAAAGCGTGTGACCCACAATCCTGTTCGAGGAAACCCGATTGCATGGTCGTCGAGGGCCTGATTGGTAAGATTGGCAACGACGACAACGCTATCCTTCGGACCTCCCTTGTCCCATCGATGGAAGGCGATGGCCTTGTGGGCATCGTCGAAGTGGAAGACGTGGATGTTTTGGCCGCATAGTCCGCGGGTCGTGCCCGAGAGATTACGCCGTAGGGCGATCAGGTCGCGGTACATTCCTAGGATACCGTGCTCGTCAGTTTCTCTCGACCAATCGATCGGATCTTTATCTTGAAACCAGCGGTCCTCAAGCAGCTCCTGTCCTTGAAAGATCATCGGGATGCCGGGTGAAGTGAGGACCAGGGCGCCGCCGAGCGTTGAGCGCTTCTTTGAGAACCAGCTATCCACCTTTCCCGGCCAAATCTCCTCGGGCACACGGGCACGGCCGTTGGCAACCTCATCGTGTGACTCCGTGAAGATGACACGCCGAAAAAAATCCAAATCGTAGCGATACTGGATGGCCCTGCTGACAGCCGCAAGATCGCGCGATTCGTCGTTGGGATTGATCACTGCACTTCGGATCGGGTGGACGAACTCACTGTCCCATTGCGCGTTAAATCCTGCGCCACCAGCTCCCGTAACCTTGGTGATCCACGCATTATTGCGCATGCCTTCCGCGATGCTAATCTTGCCGGGGAATTGTGTTTTGATTTCATCGTTGAGCCACTGCGCCAAACTCCAGCCTTCGGGAATATCATGAGGTGAATAAGGCCCCTCGCCATAGATATTAAAAATATAGGGAACCGCATCCCATCGTAAGCCATCCACATTGTATTCCTTAAACCACATCATGGCATTATCTCTCAGATATTGACGCACTTCTGGTCGACCGTAATCGGGGCGTGTTTCGCCCCAAGGTGTCTGCGAGCGGCGGTCGTTATAGAAGTAGATTCCACCCTTCCCATTCTCGCTCCAGCCGTCGAACTGCCACAGATCAAGATCAGATGGTCCCAAGTGGTTGTAGACGACATCCAAAATCACCGCGATGCCATGCTCGTGTGCTGCTTTGACAAATCTTTTGAATCCGTTTGGTCCACCGTAACCGCTTTTCACGGCGAATGGGTGTGACGGATTGTATCCCCAGGAGAAGTCTGTCGGAAACTCGGCTATCGGCATCACTTCGACTGCATTGATGCCTAGATCCCTTAGGTAGGGAAGCCTCTCGATGGCACTGTTGAATGTGCCGGGGCGTCCTG
>CAIZIQ010000062.1 GCA_903933015.1 uncultured Spartobacteria bacterium
CTTCTGGGCAAAGGAGGGGCGACTGTTATCGGTATTGAACTGGTCACTGGCACCGTAGGCCACACCGGGAGCGGAAACCTGTCCCTGGACATTTTGGAAGTAATAATATCCAGCCGATCCCTTGAAGGCGAAATCCTTGGTGATTTTCCAATCAATGCCACCTTGGGCCGCATAGAGATATTTATCATAGCTCGACACCTTCGGTTGTTGGGTTGATGCAAAATTCAGATCGCTATTGAAGACTGGAAAGATTCCTCCGCTGAGAAAGGGTGTAAATCCCTTGAAGATCTCATACCGCCCCTGCGCAGCGATGCCATCAAAGCCGATATCATTAGCCCACATGATCGTGGTTGGCGTGAAAAAAGGATTATCAAAACGGCCGAACTCCAAAGCTGCCATTTTATTGGGATTATCTCCCAATTCATACTTCAGGAATGCTCGGTCCAGCCAGATGGAGTAGTCACTAAAGTTACCACCTTGCTGACCGTAAGTTCCGGTGGTGCCGAGAGATTGGTTCTCCGAGACTGGAGATCCATTCTGGCCAGTGGCAATGCGGAATCCTGAAGTAAAGCCTTCACCCAGATTCATATCAGCCCCGAATCTGAATCTGATACGCATTCTTTCGCGATCTTGGGATGTATTGTAAGTGGGAGGTGCTGTGTAAGGGGCTTGACCAGACTGAATCTGAGAAACGTTGTAAGGGGCTCCGGTATTGATGGAATTGAAATTGATTGTGCTGAAAATATTGGTGTCGTTGCCCGAGGGGAAATAATCACCCTCGTAGCGGAAGCGGAAGTCCATGAAGGGGCGGAAATTATTAAGCCAAGAAGGATAATTTGGCGTTGCCCACCCTTCCGATTGGGCCGCAGCAAGTACGTCGCGCTTGATCTCATCTTTCATCTCCGACTTAACGATCTCGGGAACATAGGAAACACTAACCTGATCATCCGAGGAGGGTGGTGCGGCTGCCTCGACGGCCATTTGCTGAGCGGCGGCGGCTTGTTGGGTGGCCTGCTGGGTGGCCTGAGCCTGTTGAGCAGCATTTTTGGCATCATCCTGGGCCTGACGGATAAGATCTCCAGCATCCTCCTTGGTCAGGATGCCACGCTGAACAAGGCGATTGATAAGATTGAGCGTGACGTTCTCAGAAGGAGCAGTTGGAGATGGAGCCGAGGCGGCCATCTTGTCGGCGGGTTGGTCAAGGTTAGGAGGTTGGTCGACTGGGATCGGCTTGACCGTAGAGAGCTGCGGTTTCGGCGCAGCAGGCTGGGCATCCTTTTTCGGGGACGGAGCGTTGGTATCAGAAGCTGCCGGAACCGTCACTGAAGAGGAGGGTTGAGGTACAGAGGGTGAATGATTCTGTGCCAGAAGAGTCGAGGGATCAGGATTTGCTGCAATGGCAGGGGTACTTGCTGATGAGGCTGCGGCCGCCGCCTCGGCTTGGGCCGCCGTCTCGGCACCGACATTAGGTTGACTTACCTGGGAGGGTTCGGGGGCAAAGAGCGCATCGGCTCCGAATGCCGTGATGGCAGGCATTGCCAACAGGATAAAAAGCCCCGAAAGCAACCGGAACTTTGTCATCGTGGAAGAGATGTTTGGGATCATGTGAGTTAGGTCGTGAATGGTGTCGGGATAAAGTTAGCCGGGACGCTTTGCGCTGAAGTGCATGACGATCGGCATCGGCATTCCCTGGGGAGGGGGCTCGCTCATGGAGATTTGGGTAAGAACCTCTGACTTGAGAGCCTCATCAACACTGGGATCGCCGGTGGATTTGGAAAGGGAAACCTTGGAGACATGACCGCTTTCATCCAGCCAGACACGGACCTGCACATCCATCACGGCACTGCGGGTTTTCTTGTTTTCTCGCAGTGCGTCGAGAATACGGCTCTTCACCTGCCCGGCATAGTAACCGAACTTGCTACCGTGACCTCCTCCGCCACCGCCAAAACCTCCACCCATGCCACTGCCTCCCGAGGCTAGGCCGGAAGCGTCATTGCCCTGAATGCTTGTGGAAACCGGTGCCGGTTCAGGTGCCTTATCAGGCGGCTTCTCATCGGTGGGAGCTTCTTCTTTTTGAAACTTAGGCTCATCCGGCTTGGGAGGTTCCTGCTTCGGAGGAGGTGGTGGTGGCGGTGGGGGTGGCGGCGGTGGCATGGAGATCATATGGATCTCGTTCTTTGGTGCCGGAGAGCCTCCGTCATCACTCTTGTGAAAGATAAAGAAAGCAGCC
>CAIZIQ010000063.1 GCA_903933015.1 uncultured Spartobacteria bacterium
GGAGTTCCTGAAACTTGCGAGCGGCTATCCCAAGGTTTCACGAGTCCATTTCAACCCTGCACTCATATCCTCAGCATCCTAATAAAATAGGCCTATGAACGACATTCATCTCATCAGCGTTTATTTGTCGCCCTCCGATCTCTTTGCTTCCTATGCACTGATGTTCGGGTCGCAGGAAGCTCTACCAGATACCAAGGCCTACCATGAAAAGCGGTGGAGATTCATGGCCGGGCTCTTTGGCGTCGACCATAGAGAACCCGGACACAGGGAGCAGGACTGTTTAGCAGGCGCCGCTCTACTGAAAAGTCTCATTAGGGAACGCAACAAACTGGAGTTCTGCACTCTACTTAGTCCCAATCACTCTGGTATGAGCGCTCAGATGGATCAGGCTCTCTACGACCATCACAAGGAGGCTTTAGTTGCTAAAGTGATAGCACTAAGGGAGCACTATGACCTTTTAGGTGGAGAACTCTTCGTAAAGCTATTCCCTCAGATCGAAGAGGTACGAGTGCTGCGAAGTCGCCTTGAGGAACTAGGCCTCCCATCGCGTCCACCCGAACCCCAAGGCGAGATGAGTACTTTTTTAAAGAGTAAGATGGTCGAGAAAGAGGAACAAAAGGGATCTCGTCAACACCACGAAATGGAGGACGATATTACCTTTGACCGTCTTTTCTCCATAAAAGTCTCCGAAGAGGTGGAGGCTCGCGGAAGAGAATCTCTCAAGCGAGATGTGGAGCTGATCCGCCAGAAGGCAATAGATCTTGGCCTTGCGGATGCTGGATCCGTGGATGCTTTCATTTTCGACATGCCGGTAAATGACTTTCTGAAACTTTCAAAAGGGTTTCCCAAAGTCTCTCGGGTCGATTTTCGACCACCCGAGTCTCCTAAGCCAGAGACTCCGTCTGGGATTATGGCAACGATCAATTCACTCTTCCTAACAAAGAAGATGCCACCCCCTCCCCCGCTTGATATTCCTGACGAGGAAACGGCCCAAGGAAACCCTCTGCGAGAACAACTCGAGAGACTGCGCAAGGAGAACCCCGGCCTCTTTCGTGAATATAGCCAAGCCCATATCTCGCATACGCTGAGGCTTCTTTTAGAAAAAGCCTCCAATTACGCCAGTACCGTGGACAACGAATTTTAAGCTGATGAATTTCATCGAGCCGGCAATCGCGAATCAACTCCCCTAGCGAGTCGATGAGCTAGCTGATGAGTATCAAAATCTATGAACCTAAAATCAAAAGATGGCTTTGCCGTGAAATTGGAACAGATAGAAATAGAACTTTCCCTTCTGAGTTACCTAGAGGGAGAACCTCTTTATATTAGAGAGAAAATCCTCAATGAGGATATTCCTCGACGTTTTGAGAACCGAAATTGTGGCCTGCTAGTCAAAGTTCCTCCCCAGGGGCAACTACCTGAATACGCGTTCTTCATGCACTTAATAAGTAGCAAGTTGGTGTCCCAAGAACCCTACATGGATTATTCATCCCTCGTGATGGTTTGGTTTCAGGATGAATTACCCGTGAACCTACCTCAGGCGCTTCAAGATCAGATAGGAGAAGTCGATTGGGCAACTCATGCGAAAGATGTCATGTGTTGAAGAGGACATCGACTTTGAAAAGCTCTGGGGGATTGTCACCAGCCAGTTTCCATTGGACGTGCATTCCGACCATGGACCAGATCACTGGAAGAGGGTCGAGCAGAATGGCTTGATGATAGCCTCAAGCTCCGGCGCTGATGCCGTCGTAGTACGCCTCTTTGCGCTCTTTCACGACAGCAAGAGGGAGAACGAATTCTCAGACCCCGATCATGGCAGAAGAGGTGCGGCATACGCCCGAGAGCTTCGAGGTACTTATTTTCAGATCACCGACGAGCAATTTGAACTGCTGGAGTTTGCCTGTACCTGGCACACGAAGACTACACACTCCTACAATTCCACAATCGGCACCTGCTGGGATGCTGACCGATTGGATCTAGGAAGGGTGGGAATCATCCCTGATGCAAAGTACATGAACACTGATCTGGGTAGGCAACTTGCCAACAAGATCTCTGGTGAGAGAATGCCCTGAAAAATTGCATGTCTCTCACAACTCCCATCCCCTTCGAGAAACAAACCAGCCTGCGCCTCCCGCTGGTATCTGCATCGGTGGAGGCAGGGTTTCCCTCCCCAGCCGATGATCATCTGGAGCGCGGTATTGATCTCAACGAGGAGCTGATTCGCAATCCAGCCGCGACATTTCTCGTCAGGGTGAAAGGGGAGTCCATGCGTGATGCCGGGATCCATACTGGCGATACCCTGATTGTGGACAAGTCTGTCACCCCTGCCGATAGACAGATCGTGGTGGCTATGATCGACGGAGAATTCACCGTGAAACGCTTCCGCAACCTGAATGGTAAGATTTTCCTAGAGGCGGCCAATGATTCCTTCGCTCCCATTGAGGTGGATGAGAATCAGGAACTCACAATCTGGGGTGCGGTTACCTACATCATTCACCAAGCGAGATAAGCTATGCAGTCAGGAACCTACTTTGAATATCTATGCTGGGATCTAAGACAACCACTCCAGTGGGGCAATGTTGCTTCAATGACCATAAATCTACCCCAGCAAGATCGGGTGGAGCTAGAGAGCGCTCTCGATTTGATTCAGTCCATGACTGAGCGAACATTCAACCAAGGTGGAGATAATGCTTCTCTCGGAAATCTGGCAATGACGATGGAAAC
>CAIZIQ010000064.1 GCA_903933015.1 uncultured Spartobacteria bacterium
CTCACACGACGCTCCTTTCTGGGAATGCTTGGCCTGCTTCCGGCCGCACAGGCACTCCGTGTTCCCACCGCCTCCGCCACGGAGGTTCCCACCGGCACCGTGCCCCGACGCGTCTTTGGACGCTATCAGGAGACCCTCAGCTGCATTGGGTTTGGAGGGCACACGCTCGCACTTGCCCCAACAGTGCAGGAGGCGACGAACATCGCGCACTACGCCATCGATCAGGGGGTCAATTTCTTCGACAACGCCTGGGAATACCACAATGGCCGCGCCGAGGATTGGATGGGACAGGCCCTCTCCGGAGGTTGGCGTGAGAAGGCTTTCATCATGACGAAAGCTTGCATCCACCATGCCAAGAAATATGACACGCCCTTCACCGGTACCGATAAGGAGAAGGCCCTGCAGATGCTTCAGGCCCAGATGAAGAGGCTCAAGACCGACTACATCGACCTCTGGATGATCCATGAGATCCAGGATGCCGACGTTGACTTCCATCTTGGCAAAGACGGAATGATCGATGCCCTGACCGAGGCCAAGCAGAAGGGCATGGTCCGTTATGTCGGCTTCACGGGTCATACAAGCCCCAAGGCTCACGTCCGCATGATCGAAAGCGGTTACCCCTGGGATGCCTCGCTCCTGCCCGTATCCGTTTTGGGAAACACGCTCCATGCCAGTGAGTTCGACAAAACCGTTCTGCCCCTGATGCAGGAGAAAGGAATCGCCGCTATCGGGATGAAAGGATTCGGAGGGAGCAAGCGTGCCAACCTTCACGGCATGGTGAACATCAACGAGGTCATCAACTACGCGCTCAGCTATCCCGCGGTCACCACCCAATGCATCGGTATCGATTCCATGGCCTACGCCCAGCAGGCCGTGGCGGCGGCGCTCGTTGCCAATCCGATGACCCCCTCGGAGCGCGAAAAATTCATTGTCTCCATCCAGGCTCGTGGAGGCGCTGACTTCGCGATGCATTTGCAACCGGGATATCACGATGGCGCCTGCTGTATCTCTTAGAGGATTGCGCTTTTAGCGCGGGGTGTTGTTGCTGTTCGCTCGCTGTAGCGAAAACCACGGCGTCGCTCACCCCCCTAACTCCACATCTAAAATCGCTGCGCCTTTGACCGAGTTTTTCTGACGCATGGAAAGCGCCGGAGGCTAAACAGCTAATAGCCTCGGCCGTCTATGACGGACACTTAATGCAGATTGAGCTTGGTAAACGCCTCTGGGCCGATCGCCACGAGTCCCGTGAAAGGGAAGTCGAGGTTTACAATGGCATAGAGGGCGAGGCAGACGACGCCGGTCAACAGGATGGTCATGATGGCATGGGCATGGAGTTTCCGTGCCCCGAAGAGGTAAGAGAAGCAGACGGTGGCGACTCCTCCTGCGAGGATTACACCCCAAAGGAAGGGAAGGAGTCCCGATCCGGAGTCCTCGATGCGGGAAGATCGCAGGGACTGGAGCGTATTGATGTTTTTCACTGATTCGTGGAAGTAGGCAGCCTCCGAGGCATCGGATACCTTGAAGTGGGCGTAGGTCCGGGCGATGGAGTGGAGTAGTTCGGTGGACTTGGGATCGGGTTCGCCTTGCTGGATGCTTTTCCACTCACGGTTCACCAAGGAATCACGATAATCCCGCATGAGCTGGCGAGCCTTCTCCCGGAACTCCTCAGGAAAGGCATCGGAGTCGAGGTAGAGGCTCTGCAGGCACCGAGCTTCCTCGGTAACATTGCTTGCCGTGGTTGAATAGAATTGCCAGGTAGTGGCAACAACAAGGGCCAGGAAGATCCCGTAGATAGCGCCGATCGTGTTGAGAAAGGGGCCCGCGATGTCATGGTACTGCTTGAGCGATTCAGTGGGGGCTATCTTCCGGATCAGGAACAGACCCGTGACGGCAAGGATGATGGGGCCGATGATACAGATCATCATCAGCTGATATGGGGCAAAATGAACGACGAGCGAGTGCTCGAATGACATGGCGAGAGTGTCCTTCACGGGATGATCAAAGCTTCCTTTACTTGACGAGGGCAAGGACGATTGCTGCCAGCAGAAGCACGGCGCCGCCGAGGCGGGCGATCCAGTATTCACGCGCGTTCCCTTCGCCTTTCCAGGCGTCGACGGCGACGGACCAGATAGTGCGGGTGGCATAGAGAATATTGATCAGGGTGGCCTGGCCGAAGAGGCCGATCAGCATGATCACCAGGGGTGCCTGAAACCCGATGACGGCACCGCCGATGAGGAGGCGTTTTTTCGCTATCTCGGGGGCCGGTGGCGTGGATCCGAGGAGCGGGGTCATTGCGGCCAGGACGACGAACATCACGGGCTGGAAGAAGGCGACACCCGAGGTGCGTGCATAGCCCTGAGTGAGCACATCAACGAGGGCAAAGAGGATACTTGCCCCCATGGCCCATCCTACGGCGGCGCGGCGGTGATGCTTGTTATGGTCGGGGCCGATCTGTAGGAGCGTGAGCGCCACGACGGTGAATGCCGCGGCGGTCATGAGTTTCCAGCCGACAGGAGAGTGGAGAAGCAGAATCGAAAGGATGGCGACAAGAACGGTCTTCGTTCCAAGAAGTGGGGCACTGATCGAGAGGTCGGCCTTAGCCAGTGCCTTCACGGTGCAGATGCGTCCGATGAAAAGAGAGACACCCGCGCCGATGGCAGCAGAGGCCGCCGGCCAGTTTGGATGTGTCGGCAGGATGAAGGCGAGGAAGGCAAGCGGCATCGACCAGGCTGCCATCGCGTAGTTGGAGAAGATATTGACCCGCTTGCTGGTAGCTCCGTGATGGATCGAGCCTTTCAGTTCCAGATAGCCGAGCGCGTAAAGCAGCGCTGCGCCGAGTGCTCCGAAAGAGATGAACATGGCGGCAAAAGCTAATAGCTAATAGGTGAAGGCGGAAAAAGGAAAGAGGGAGTGGGAAGGTTCTGAATCAGGCAAGCTGGTTCGTCAGCATATCCAATTATTCCTGGTTTCCTGCTTTCCAGATTAAATTTCTGATCCTGCAAGGGCTTTGTCTGCGGCAACGAGGCGGTCATAGAGCGGCTTCAATCCCTCGGGGATGATCCTTGTTCCGCCCAGCATCGGCATGAAGTTCTGGTCACCGCTCCAGCGTGGGACGATATGGAGGTGGATGTGCTCCTCGTAGCCCGCGCCTCCCGCCGTTCCGAGGTTGAACCCGACGTTGAATCCCTCGGCTTTCGCCACCTCGCGCAGGAGGCGCTGGGCATGAACGGCAAGATTCCAGAGGTCGAGGATTTCCTCGTCGGAGAGATCCTCCATCCGGCCGGTTCTCCGGTAAGGCACAGCCATGAGGTGACCGGAGGAGTAGGGATACTTGTTGAGGATCAGGAAAGCGTTCTTGCGTCGGCAGATCACGAGGTGGGAGGCATCATCGCTGGTGGATGCGGCTTCGGAGAGAAAGTCCTCCCCGTTCGTCCGCTCACGGCTGAAGTACTCCACGCGCCAAGGAGCCCAGAGGGTCTCGAGATGTTCTTTGGGGAATGCCATGGGTTCTTAATGAGGCTGTTTGGTCGGTTTATCCAGACAATCAAACACCGCCATCGCCGCCCGTTCTGAAGCGGAGCGATCGCTTCTTCCTCCCAGCGTGGTGACGACGGAGGCAAGATCCGCGGATAGGCGGTCGCGGGCCTCCGTGCTGTTGAGTAATCTCAAGGCTTCGTCGGCGAGGGCGGCGGGTGTCGCTGCGTGCTGGATGAATTCCCTGACCACAGGGCGGTTGGCCAGGATGTTGACGATGCCTAGGTAGGGAACCCGGATCACCCGGATGCCGACCTCGTAGGTGAGGGTGGCGACCTTGTAGACCAGTGCGTAGGGGAGGCCGAGGCAGGCAGCCTCCAGGGTGGCGGTTCCCGAGCAGACCAGACCGGCTGCAGCATGCCGCATCAGATCCTTCGAGGCTTCCGTGGTGATGGTGATCTCCACGCCGTCTGCCTCTGCCATCTCCTGCATGAGCGCGGCGTGGGCCGGAGTGGCTGCGGCAGCCTCCACTCGGACGTCGGGTCGAGAGCGGAGCACCAGTTGGGCGGCTCCGAGCATGGTTGGGAAGATTTTCCGCACCTCGCGTTCCCGACTGCCCGGGAACAGCCCGAGCAGCGTGGCATCCCGTTCCGAAGTGGCAACGGCATGGAGTTCACCAGCCATCGGATGGCCGGCGAAGACGGTGGGAAGACCTGAGGATTCGTAGATTTTCTGTTCGAAGGGGAAAATGCAGATCATCAGGTCGAGGGCACGCGCCATCTCGGGAATGCGCCGGCGATTCCAGGCCCAGACCTGCGGGCTGATGTAGTAGATAACCCGGGTCGGGATCTTCCTTTTCCGGATCGCTTTCGCCAGGCGCACATTGAACCCTGGGTAATCGACAAGGATGACGGCCTCGGGGGGATTGGCGGAAAGTTCATCGAGCAGGGCAGCGAATTTCCTTTTGAAATAACCGTAGTGTCGAAGGACATCCCAGAGTCCGAGCACTCCTGCCTCGGCGATCCAGTCGTCCATCGTGCCTCCCGAGGCAAGCGCCTCCGCGGTCATCTTGGGGCCGCCTTTGCCGATGAAGCGGAGGCCGGAATTCAGTCCCCGCAGGGAGCGCATGAGCGCGACCCCGTGGGTGTCCCCGCTGGCCTCCCCGGCAATGATGGCCAGATGGAGAGGGCTGCTCATGCAGGCTGGGCTGACGATTGCTTTCGGGGATCGGCCTCCTCGATCTGCTTCGTGATCCGGATGGCCAGGTCGAGGGCCGCCGCCGCTTCGCGTCCCGTAACGCGGGGCTGGATTCCCTCGCGGGCGCAGGTAACGAAGGCTGCGAGTTCGCGCTGGAGGGGCTCTCCCTTGATGACCTTCACGCGCTCCCGTTTGATCGCCCCCTGTTTGAGGCGGAGGATGTAGCCGCTCTGGCGCTGGTAATCGAGCGAGAGGTAGCTGTCTTCTTGGAAGATGCGGATCTTGCGGACCTTGTCGCGGCTGATGCGGCTGGCGGTCAGATTGGCGACGCAGCCGTTCTCAAAGCGGATGCGGACATTGGCAATATCCTCACCCTTGCTAAGGACCGCGATGCCGACGGCATCGACGCTGATGACCGGGGAGCGGACAAGATGAAGGAGGATCTCAAGATCGTGAATCATGACGTCGAGGACGACGCCGATATCCATGCTGCGGTTGGGATAGGGGGAGAGGCGGGTGACCTCGAGGAAGCGAGGGTTGGCCAACTGCTGCTCAAGGGCCTCGAGACCGGGATTGAAGCGCTCGATGTGGCCGACCTGAAGGACGCAGTTGTTGGCGGCTGCCGTGGCGGCGAGATCAAGGGCCTGGGCCGTGTTGGTTGCGATCGGCTTTTCAATGAGGAGGTGCTTTCCCTTTTTTAGGAGGAAGGTTCCAACCTCATGGTGCGACTCGGTGGGAGTGGCCACGGAGGCGACGTCGACGAGTTCTGCGAACTCCTCGAGCGAGGTGCACGGCTTTCCTCCGTACTTGGAAGCCACTTTTTCAGCATTGGATCGGTTGGCGTCGTAGATGGCGACGAGTTCGCAGTCGGGAAGTTCGCTGTAGATACGGGCATGATTGATGCCGATGCTGCCTGGGCCGACGACGCCGGCACGGATGGTTTTCATGATGGGATTCCCCAGAGGGTGATATTGTGTTGGGTTGCGAGTTCGCGAAGATGATCGACATCGAGGAGAAGCGTGCGACCCGCCTCCATGGCGATGGCGGATATGCCGGCGGCAGCGGCCGTCTCGAGGGTGCGGGGGCCAACCACCGGGACGTCGAAGCGCATGTCCTGGCGGGGCTTGGAGACCTTCACGACGACGGCCTCTCCTTTCCCGAGTTCCCCGCCCCGGCGGATGGTGGAGTCTGTTCCGTCGAATCCCTCGACGGCGAGTACGGTTCCCTTTTTCACGACGACGGTTTGACCGATGTCGAGGCGGCTGACTTCCTTGGCGATGCCATGGCCGTAGGTGATGTCGTCGAGCAGGCGGGTTTTCGGTTTGGGGCCAGCCACGAGCCCTTCTCCCGCGAGATGTTTCTCGAGAAAGGTGGTCGCCAGCAGGAGAGGAACGCCCGCTTTTTCAAGTTCACCGGCAATCGCACCGAAGAGGGTCTCGGCATTGCGCTCACGGAGCTTGGCCAGGAGGAGAAGAGCATGAAAGTCAGGCCGCAGATCGAAGAGATTTCCCGGCGCAATCTGGCCCGCCATCATTGATGCGGTGGCACCGCTCTTCTTGGCGGCCTCAACCAGTCTGCCGAGTTGTCCCACCCGCATCCAGTGGATCTCATCGACGAAGCCGGCCAGGGCCGGGTCTGTTTCCCCCTCGAAAGCGGCGGCAACGACAGTGGAGACTCCGGCCTCCCGGGCTCCCTTTGCGGCAAGGCGGGGGTAGGAGCCGTTTCCGGCGATCAGAAAGAGTGTCTCGGGCTTCTGCACGATCACCGATGCTACCTGTAACGGAGCCAACGAGACAGCCAGAAAAACACCTTCCCGTTCTTCGCTGTGGAGAGCATCCTTTTCCTTAATGAAAACCTCCTTGATCCTCGGGTTTCTTGTTCTGTTTTTGCCAGGCATCGCCTTGGCTAACTGTCTCAATGTCGGCGAAGGGGAGTCAGGGAAGGATCTGGTGCTTCGTCGGGGGGATCTTCTGACGGTGACCCTCCCTGCCAATCCGTCGACCGGGTATTCGTGGAATGTTGCCTGCACACCTCGGGACTTGCTGAAGCAGCTCGGAGCAGTACGCCGTGAGGAAGCGAGGCATCGCCATGTGATGGTGGGTGTCGGAGGGGTTCAAATCTGGAACTTCCGTGCCATAGAACGAGGGAAAGCGAATCTGGTCTTTTCTTACTCACGTCCCTGGGAGCATGGGGTTGCACCGGTGCGTTTGATTCAGTGGCCCGTCACAATCAGCCGATGAAAAAGGTCATCCATTGGTTTCGGCGTGATTTTCGAATCACCGATAACACGGCACTGACGGCAGCGGTCGCCTCCGCGGGTCCGGAGGGCGAAGTGATCCCCGTCTACATTGCCAGTGACTGGCAGGGATCGCATCGCTGGACGGGTCCCGCCCGGCAGGAATTCCTCTGCGGTTCGCTCGCCTCACTCGCCAAAAACCTGGAGGCGATCGGCGGTCGCCTGATCATCCGCCGAGGCGATGCCGTCGCGGAGCTGGAGAAGCTTGTTCAGGAAACCGGAGCAACTGCGATCTTTGCCAATCGTGATCCGGATCCCTTCGGCCGTGCCATGGAGGCAAAGCTGGAAAGAGTGGCCCGGGAGCGGGGTATTGAGTTCTTAGTGCACAAGGATGTCTGTATCCATGAGCGTGACGAGGCTCTGACGGGTCAGGGGACGGTGTTTCGCGTCTTCACGCCCTATTCCAAGGTCTGGTTCGCTCTGCCCAAGCCAACGCCAGGCCCGGCACTCAAAAAAATCACGACACCGGCCAGCATCACTTCCCTTCCGCTTCCAGAGCTTTCCGAGTGGGGATTGGTTTCCACCGCGGCAATCCCCGAACCGGGTGAGCGCGCCGCCCGCGAGCGGTTGAAGGCCTTCGTGTCGGGACCGATCGCGGAGTATGGAGCGCATCGAGACATCATGGGGGTGGCTGGGACTTCGCAGATTTCGCAGGATCTCCGCTTCGGTCTGCTCTCTCCTCGCCAGATCTATGCGGCGGCAAAGCAGGTGGAGGAGGGGCTGCCCCCCGAGGGGAGGAAGAGCGTGATGAAGTTTCTCGCCGAGATTGTCTGGCGTGAGTTCTACATGCAGCTGCTCTGGCATTACCCCGAGTTGCTGGAGCAGGAGTTCAACTCCAACTGGCGTGGGATGCCATGGCCGGCCCTGCCCGGAGTTCCCGATGCCTTCGAGAGGTGGTGTTCAGGCATGACCGGATTCCCCATTGTCGATGCGGCCATGAGGCAGCTTGCCGCCACGGGCTGGATGCACAATCGGTCGCGAATGATCACAGCGATGTTCCTGACCAAGGATCTCCACATCGACTGGCGTCTCGGCGAGGCATTCTTCATGCGCTCGCTTGTGGATGGGGAGATCGCGAGTAATAACGGCGGCTGGCAATGGAGTGCCGGGACCGGGGCGGACGCGGCGCCCTACTTTCGCATCCAGAATCCCTGGAGCCAAACCAAGCGCTACGATCCCGAGGGGGCCTACATCAGACGATGGATCCCTGAATTAAGGAATGTCTCCAATGCCTCGCTGCTGGAACCTCCTGCCGATGGATGCTCCATAGCCCCGGGTTATCCGGTGCCGATGCTCGACCACTCGGTCGAGCGGGACAGGACGCTCGATCTCTTTGCCAGGCACAAGGCCTCGCTTACCGGAGCTTCCTCTCCCTGAGGACTGTCATCAAGAGCCGTCCTGCTTCCTATTTAGAGATCTTTTTGGCGGGAAGGAGGTTTTTTGAGGAGAGATCTTTGCGGATCAAGTTCTCAAGATAGTTGGAAAAAGAACGATTTTCGACCGTGGCAGCCTCGATGGCCAGAGCTTTGATCTCCGGATGAATGCGGAACCCTGTCAGGATCTTTGTCTCGGCCTTTCTCTTGATGACTGTTTTTTTCACGAGCGCTACTTACGACATTTAATCGAAATCGTAAACAATAGGATGCCAAAAACTTACAATTGTCGCGGAATTATATTCCTGTAAGAAATACAGCCGTTATACACGAAGCAAATATGATTCATACATCAGTGAGATGATGCCTGGAGCTCCCCGGAATGAGGGGGGACAACCTACTTTTTCCCGTTTACCGACGGCTGCAGAAGACCCCGCGCCTCGACATCCTTGCGAATCAAATTCTCAATGTAGTTGGAAAGAGAACGATTTTCCTGTGCTGCGGCTTCGACGGCGAGCACCTTCAACCCTGGATCCAGACGGAACCCGGTGAGAATCTTGGTGACGCGTTTTCTGTTCACGGGTGCACCCTAAGCGTTAATCATCAGAAACGCAAAGATCAGAATGACAAAAACTTGTAAAATCTCCTAAAATGGAATACAGAGTGTTAACTGGATAAGATACAATGACTATAAAAACCAGACTCGATCCCGAAGTTCATGCTGCAGCAAAGGTTGCCGCAGCCCGTGAAGGGGTGAGTCTGACAGAGTATCTGCGGATGTTGGTTGAGTCCGATCTGGAGGCCCGCAACCGTGCGAATGGATCTTCTTCCCGAAGCAATCGGGGAAATCGCAACTCTAACAGCGACAGCGATAGGATCCGGTAGGGAACGCCTTCGGTAGCATCCGGCATTTCCTTTGCCGCGATGATCCTGTAGTCAGGAGAACATCATGCAAGTAAGACTGACCAAAGATTTCGCCTTCGAGGCCGCCCAGACGCTTCCCCATGTCCCCGCGGGGCACAAGTGCGCCCGCATGCACGGCCATAGCTTCAAGGTTGAGATCTCCGTCGAGGGCGAAGTCGATCCTTCCACCGGATGGCTTTACGACCATTCACGCATCAGCAGGGCGATGGATCCCTTGCTGGAACTTCTGGATCATTCCTACCTCAACGACATTCCGGGTCTCGACAATCCGACGATCGAGAACATGTGCCGCTGGCTTTGGGAGAAACTTGAACACCAGCTTCCCGGTCTGGCCGAGATCGTGATCCACGAGACTCCCTCTGCGCGGTGCAGCTACCGGGGAAAGTAAAGGGAGCGCTCCGGATTCCGCCGAAAGCCATGATTCTCGATACGCTCGCCAATGCGACTTCCTACGAGGGGCTTCACCCCTCCTTTTCCCGTGCCTTTGCCTGGCTCTCCACCTTCGATCCGGCGACCCCGGACGGACGGTATGAGATCGGAGGCCCCTCCCTCCTGGCCATCGTCCAACATTATGTCACGGCACCGGCCGCGGAAAAGAAGTGGGAGACGCACCTCATTCATGGGGACATCCAGTATGTGGTGTCGGGCAAGGAATTCATCGGCTATGCCCGCCGCGAATCGCTAGCGGTGAAAACCCCCTACAATCCCGAGAAGGATGCCGAGTTCTACGAGCCGCCTGCGGCACCTTGCTCCAAGTTGCTCCTCGAGTCTGGGTCTTTCGCGATCTTTCTCCCGCAGGATAGCCATCAGCCCGGGGTCATGGTTGAGGGTCCAGAGAATCTTTGCAAAGTCGTGATTAAGTTCCGGTTGTGAGCGGAGTGTAAACATTAGTTTTACATCCGGTGTCGTGTGAGTATGATCCACCGCATTCGCAATGCATGCCACCTACGAAGCTGCCAAAGACTTTCTTGCACTGATCGGACTGATCAGCGTTGGGGCGTCGCTAGTCGTCGTGGTGGTTGCAGTTATTTCCTACTTCCGGGCCGAGTAGGACCCATCGCTCCGTTATCCGACCTGAGGTAACGGAATGTGTGCCGGCATATCCCCCACGAGGGCGTGGTGAGACTCCTTGGAGGGATTGGGCTTCTTGGTCTTGGAGACCAGCAGATAGATCGAGGGGACCACGAAGAGGGTGAAGAGGGTGCCGATGATCATTCCCGAGACAAGGACGATGCCGATGCTGTTACGGGCACCCGCGCCTGGCCCGCTGGCCAAGATCAGCGGGGTATGTCCCACCACGGTTGCGACCGTCGTCATCAGGATCGGGCGGAGGCGGGTGCCGGCCGCCGCCAGGATGGCATGCCATTTGTCGAGACCTCCCTCCTGGAGGTTGTTTGCAAATTCGACGATCAGGATGCCGTTCTTGGCAATCAACCCCACCAGGGTGATCAGGCCAACCTGGCTGTAGATATTGATGCTGGTTGCACCCAGGAAGCTGAAAAGCAAAGCTCCGGAAAGGGCTAGGGGAACCGAACCAAAGAGGATGATGAAGGGATCGCGGAAGCTCTCAAACTGTGCCGCTAGCACCAGGAAGATGAGGATGAAGGAGAGAGCCATTGTCATCACGAGGGTGTTCCCCTCCTGGCGGAGTTGGCGTGACTCGCCGGCATAGTCGATGACAAATCCACGGGGCAGGATTTGCGCCGCGCGCTTCTCAAGCACCTGGAGTGCCTGGTCGATGGTGATGCCCGGGGGGAGGATACCCGTGATCTTGGCGGAATTGAGCTGCTGGAATCTGTTGATCTGGCGCGGTTCAGTGCTGCGTTTCAGCTCGGCGAAGGTGGAGAGCTGGATGAGTTGTCCACCGGGACCGCTGACGTAGATTTTTCCGAGAGAATCGGGATCAAGCCGGCTTTCCCGCTTGATCTGTGGAATCACCTTGTAGCTGCGCCCTTGAATGCTGAAGCGGTTCACATAATTCCCGCCAAGCATTGTCGCAAGATCGGAACCTACTTGCTGGAGATCGAGGCCGAGCGCCGAGACCTTGTTGCGGTCGAATGCGATCTCCACCTGGGGTTGGTCGTATTTGAGATCACTGTCGGCAAAGATAAAGATGCCGCTGCCAAAGGCTGTCTTCACAAGATCATTCGCCGCTTGGAGAAGCTGCTTTGGTTCCAGGGTCGAGGAGATCACAAACTCGACGGGAAAATTGCTTCCGCCGGGAAGGGCCGGCGGCGTGGTTGCGATCACGCGAAGACCGGGAATACCCGAGGTTTTTTTGCCAAGGTCGGCGGCGATCTCATCGCATTTACGGGTGCGTTCGCTCCAGGGCTTTGTCCGGATGCCGCCGAACCCTCCCGAAGGATTCATGATCTGGAAGGTGTGTCCGGTCTCCGGCATCTTCAGGAAGGTGTCCCGAACCATCGAGGAGTAGAGGAGGGTCTGATCAATGGTGGAGAAGGGAGAGGCCTGAAAAATGGTGTAGACGATCCCCTGGTCCTCCTTGGGGGAGAGCTCCTTGGGGGAGAAGAGATAAAGCACGGGGAGGATCAGAATCCAGAATCCGGCGATCGTCAGGACGGCCCCGCGATGGCGAAGCATGGAGGCCAGAAGGCCGACATAGGCCAACTGCAGGGACGTGAAGCGTCTGTTTACCCATCCAGCGTATCCGCGGGTGTCGTCTCCCCTGCGCAGCAACCGTGACGCCATCATCGGGGAAAGGGTGAGCGCCACGATGCCGGAGATGATGACGGCCCCCGCGAGGGTGAAGGCGAACTCGCGGAAGAGTGCCCCGGTAAGACCTCCCTGGATGCCGATCGGCGTGTAGACCGCCGCCAGGGTGATCGTCATCGCGATGATTGGGCCGAAGAGTTCACGGCCGCTCTGGAGCGCGGCATGAAGCGGAGAGAGCCCCTCGTGGAGGTGGCGTTCGACATTCTCGACGACGACGATGGCATCATCGACGACCAACCCAACCGCCAGCACGACCGCGAGCAGGGTGAGGAGGTTGATGGTGAATCCGCAGACCGCCATGATGAAGGCGGCGCCGATCAACGATATCGGAATCGCCACCACCGGAATGATCACGGAGCGTAGCGAGCCCAGGAAAAGGAAGATCACCACGACGACGATGAGCAAAGTCTCTGTGAGGGTCTTGAATACCTCGCGGATCGCCTCCCGGATGAAGTCGGTCGAGTCATAGGGGACGTCGAGCGTCATTCCGGGAGGGAGAAGTTTGCGGAGTTCCGGCAACTGCTCGCGCACGCTCTTGCAGACGTCGAGGGCATTCGCGGTCGGCAGGCACCAGATGCCGATGAATTTGGCGTTCTTTCCATCGAAGCGCACATCGGAATCGTAATCCTCAGCACCCATTTCGATATCGGCGATGTCCTGAAGCCTGACCAGGACACCAGCTTTTTGCTTTACGACCAACTGGCGGAATTCCTCCGGGGTGGTGAGGTTCGTGTTGGCGATCAAGTTGATCGACGTCATCGTTCCCTTGGTCTTTCCAAGGGCCGCGAGGTAATTGTTTGCCTGGAGCGCTTTGCGGACATCGGATGCCGAGATGCCGAGAGCCGCGAGGCGGTCCGGCTTGAGCCAGATACGCATCGCGATGACTCGCGCTCCCAGGATGTCGGCGCGCTGGACGCCGGTGATTGCCGTGAGCTTGGGCTGAATGACCCGGGTCAGGTAGTCGGTGACCTGATTGGGTTGCATGTCGGGTGCGGCGAATCCCAGATACATCGCAGCCCGCAACTCGTCCGCATTCTGCAGTTGGATCATCGGGATCTCGGCCTCGGGAGGAAGATCGTTCCGGACCTGGGCGAGTTTGGCCTGGATCTGAGTCAGTGCCGCATTCGGATCATAGTTGAGCTTGAGATGGACCGTGATGGTGCTCACCCCCTGGGCACTGGTGCTCTCGATATAATCGATGCCTTCGGCCGCTGCGATCGCCTTCTCCAGAGGTGTGGTGATGTAACCGCGCACGAGATCGGCATTCGCCCCGACATAATTGGTCGTGACCACAATGACAGCAATGTCACTGCGCGGGTACTGGCGGACATTCAGGGTATGGATCGACTGGAAGCCCGCGAGCAGGATGACGAGGTTTACCACCAGCGCCAGCACTGGGCGTTTGATGAAGAGATCGGTGATTTTCATCTTGGAATGAGGTCCTGGGCCGTCGCGCGATGCGTCGGTCCTAGCTGTCCGTTGGTTTCGGCGCCGGGTTATTACCGGGTTGGACGCTATTCTCCACCTTGACGGCTCCTTTTTGTCGCAGTTTGAAGATGCCGGAGGTGGCGATCTGATCGCCGTTCTTCAGTCCAGCAAGCACTTCGATCTGATCGCCGCGGGTCTTCCCGAGTGTGACCGCCTGCTCCCGCACGCCGACATACTCCTTGCCTGAGGGGTCCTTCATCGTCTCGATCACGAAGATCGAGTCGCCGTAGGGGGCATACTGCACCGAGGTTGCAGGGACCATGATGACGCTGTCTCGCTCTGGAAGCAGGACCTGAACGCCTGCGAACATGCCGGAGCGGAGGATGTGCTGGGGATTGGCAACCGTGGCCTGGATCTGGACGTTGCGAGTGGAGGTATCAACCGCCGAGTTGATGGCCGTGATGGTTCCGGTGAAGGTCTTGTCTGGGTACCCATCCGCCTGAATGCGCACCTGCTGGCCTACATGCAACTTGCCGATGTTCTGCTGGGGCAGTGCAAAATTGGCATAGATGGGATCGAGGGATTCAAGCTGGACGATCGGATCGCCGCTCTTGAGGTACTGTCCGGCATTGATCTGGCGGATGCCGAGATCACCGGTGAAGGGGGCCCTGATGGTCTTGCGATCGATGGTGGCCTGCGTCTCATCGACCGTGGCCATGGCAGCATCGTATTGGCTCTTGGCCTCATCGAAGGCGGACTGGGCGATCACACGTTTCTGACTCAGGTCCTGTGCACGGTCAAGATTCTGGCGAGCAAGGTCGAGTTTGGCCCTCGCGGTACGGAGTTGGGCCTCCTCCTGACGGGTGTCGAGTTGGGCGAGGAGCTGTCCGTTGGTCGCATGGGAACCTGATTCAAAATCGATGGTCGTCACGATACCCGGGAGGTCAGCGCTCAGCATGACGCCCTGGGGGGAGGTGATGGATCCTACGGCATCCAAGGTCGGAGCCACGTTTTCCTTGGCCACGGTAAGCGAAGTGATGGCGTCGGGCGGCATCTTGAAGGCCTTCCCCATGGCGATTGCCTGAGAGATCTGGAATGCTTTCCATGCTCCGATGGCCACGATGAAGAGGATCATGGCGCTTACTCCCAGCATAAAGATCAGCTTTGGACGCTTCGGGGGAGTCGGTTCCTCATTCATGGAGAGGATTCCCGGAGTGCCCGTGGTGATTGTCTGATTCACGTTGGGAGTTTCGTCGCTCATGGAGTGGAGAATTTCGAGGATAACTGATTGGAAAGGGATGAATAGTTAATGACATTAATGAATAGCTGTCACCTCTATTCCATAGCGGTTTCCCGAGATGGTCCGCTGGTCATGAAGAGCTGATGATGGGTATCGAAAACCCAGACTGCTCCACCTTCTAAAAATTCCGAGGTGCTTTGGAAAAGCAGGGCGTGAAAGCGGTCGCATGAGGGATGCTTTCGGCGCCTTCAATGATGAAAGAGTCACTCCTTGGAGCAGTTACCTGGGTGTTCTCATATTTGGAGAATCTTCTGGTTGTGCTCAGATTGATCAAACCTAGTTGCCAGAGACTTTTAAAGACCGTCACCGTCAGGAATAAGAGGTTATTTCGTAGACATATATATGCTTATATGTATATATGCATATATGCGTACAACATTGGATCTGCCGGATGAACTGGCAACTGAGATCAAAATCCTAGCTGCACAAGAGAGAACAACACTCAAGGAACTGATTGGTGACCTTCTGCGTGGAGGATTAAGGGCTAGACAAGCCACTGCAAGGCCAGCGGGATTGCCGCCGCTGCATCGCTCCTCCATCAGATTGAATCCCTCTTGGGTGTCCGAAGTTCGCAGGGAGGGGGTACGATGATCGTCGTGGACGCCTCGGTGGTTGCCTTCCTGTTTATTGAGGGTGAGGAGAGTGGAACGGTCAGAAAACTCTATCAATACGATCCGGAGTGGGTGACTCCTCCGATCCTGAATCATGAGATGCTCACGATCCTTGCGGCGGTGGGATGGGCCGAAGGAGATGTCGATGCCGTAGAAGCTATCTGGCGCGAGGTCAGGGGAGTGCTGGGATCAAGGCAGCAGGTTCCCGATCCGGTGAGATCCCTAAGGCTTGCCGTTGAGCTCGGTGTTTCAGGCTATGATGCCCAGTACCTGGCGCTCGCCACTCAATTGCATCTCCCGCTTATTTCCTGTGAGAAGCGCCTGCTGGAGGCCTTTCCCGGTAAGGTGATCTCACCGGAACGGTATTTGTCGGTGAAGGTGCCTGCTTAAACAAAGGAAAGGACAGAGGAGAACTCTGCCTGCAATCAGGGCATAAAAAAAGCGCGACTCGGAATGGCCCCCCGACCTTTCCGAGTCGCGCAATGGCGACGACTAGCGTCACAGCTGAATGGAATCACAGTCAGAGCGGGA
>CAIZIQ010000065.1 GCA_903933015.1 uncultured Spartobacteria bacterium
GGAGTTCCTCGGCACGACAAATTGGAGAGAGAAGACAGACCATCAGGATTCCCAGAATGCCTCGTGTTACGATTGTCGCTCTCATGAGCATGCCTTGCAGACACCAAACAGGGTGATCTCGTGATCGGAGACACGGAACCCCGGTGGGACCAGGGATTTGATTCCCTCAACGCATTTCTCGAGGTCGAAGACTGCATGACACTCCCCACAATGGAAGTGGTGGTGATGTCCCCTGTCAGTGCTTTCGTAACGGGGAGCTTGGCCGGGAATCTGGACACAGCAGGCAAGTCCATTGTCCTGAAGGGTTTTGAGCGTCCGATAGACAGTTGCGATTCCAAGGGAGGGGACCTCCTTGACGGCCAGGCGATGAATCTCATCGGGGAGGAGAGGTCCCAATTGCACCGTTAGAACACGCTTGATCGCTTCCTTCTGTTTGGTGCTGCGTCGTTCGATTGGCATACTTGGAATCAGTAAGGCTACCGTTGCTCTCTTTTATTTTAATCCCTCCACAATGAAGGAAACATTATGCCGCATCATGGAGTCGTAGGTGTTCCCTTCATGATCGCCGAGGCCATCGGAATAAAGAGTGCCGCCTGTTTTGGTACCGGTTTCATCCGAGATCTGTTGGACAGCCCGGGGATTCTCAATGCTCTCGAAGAAGACCGCTTTCACCCCCTGATTCTTGATTACCCCGATAATCTCCTTCACATGCTGCGAGGAGGGATCTTCCGCCGTCGTGACTCCCTTCACCGGATAGATCGTGAATCCGTAATCATGGGCAAAGTACTGGAGGGCATCATGCGAGGTGACCAGTTTTCTCTTATCGTGGGGGAGTGCAGCAACCTGCAGGCGGATCCAGCGCTCCAGGTCATCGAGAGAGGCCAGATAGGTTGAGGCATTCTTTTCATAGGAGGGAGCATTCAATGGATCAGCATTTTCAAAGGCTTCGGCCACCACACGGGTGGCCGTCTTCATATTCTCCACGCTGTGCCACCAATGGGGATCCTCCATCCTCTTTCCATCCTCGGTCATGGTGAGGGACGGGATTGTTTTTCCGACATTCAAAAACTTACCGGATCCCCCTGCGGCCTCTTCTAACTTCGAGAGATATCCTTCCATACCTTTTCCGGTGAGCAGCACAAGATTGGCATCTGCAACTTTCTTCACATCACTGGGAGTAGGTTCGAACTCATGGGGATCAATGCCAGGCTTGATGATGGCATCGATGGTCATATGCCCCCTCCCGACCTGATAGGCGAGATCGGTTGTGATCGTGGAAAGAGAAGCGACGCGGAGGTCGGCTTTTGCAGGAGCTACAGCGATCAAGCAAAGTCCGGCGGTCATTAAGATTTGAGCTGGATTCATGAGAATGATAATTTGATATCAATAAGATATTAATACAAAGCCAGATCAAATCAAAAACAAGTGTCGGCTTTAACACATTTCAGAACTTGGATTCGGTAGAGCAATCCTTCAAAAACATCCATCAATGAAATGCCAACCCACCAGAAAGAGTCATCGCTTGGCCTCTTCTGTTGCAGTGTTGTTAGCATACGCGAGTCTTTCAGTACTTCAGGCTGATCCTATTGATCTACCGAATCCGTATAACCTGCTGAACCAACCACGACTAGCCGGGGAGTTCCTGGGATACCGGCCGAAAGCTGAGACGAACGGGGTGGTCCTCTCGCTGCAATCGGTTTCCGATACGCTCGGGAATACGACCGGTGGGGCATCACAGGGCGGAACCTACTCAGGACTTCTGAACCTTGGTCTTGCGGTGGATCTTCAGAAAGCGGTGGGTTGGGACGGAGCTTCCTTCAAGAACACTTGGCTCTGGCTTTATGGCAATGATGTCTCGACCAAGTATATCGGGAATGCTCTAACCGCTAGCACCATTGCAGGGAGTCCAGCCTTTCGATGCTATGAACTCTGGTTTCAGCAGGATTTCTTTCACGATGTCGTCTCTCTTCGGGGAGGACTGATCCCCTTCGATACCGAATTCATGATTTCTGATACGGCCAATCTGTTCCTCAACACTGCCTTCGGTCCGATGGCCCTGATTACGCTGAATCTTCCCAATGGTGGCCCTCAGTATCCGATGGCCACCCCGGGTATTCGTCTGGCTCTGCAGCCGACTTCGTGGCTCACGCTTCGCACGGCTTTTATGCAGGCCAATCCCTTCGGGCAGGTTAATAATCTCCATAACTTTGATTGGAACTTTGGACCAGTTGGCGGATTGCTAAACATCAATGAAGCTGCTGTTACATGGAACAAGGATCCGGGTGCAAAGGGGCTTCCCGGTTCAGCTAAAGTGGGTTGCTGGTTCCAGACGGAAGAGGGCCAGGTTTCGGATGGAGTACCAAATCTTTCCTATGGATCTCCCGTTGCCGTCGGCTACAGCAGTGGCTTCTACGGAATCATCGACCAGCAGCTTTATACCCCTTCTACAAAAGCAACTGATACCGGCTTCGGTAAAAATCCTGTCTTCTCGGGCAAAGATGCCACACCAGCGAATGATTCCTCCTCAAAGGGACTTTCGGCGTTCGTGCAGGTTGGATGTGATCCCCAGGAAGATAACATCAGTTCTTTCTATTTTTCCCATGGTCTTGTTTATACGGGACTTATCCCATCCCGAGATGCAGACAAATTGGGACTTTCCTTTGGCTATGCCCAGATGAGCAACTACGTGCAGAACAAGGTAACAGAGGCGGGTGTGCCGGGTGCCTCCTTTGAAGGGGTTGCCGAACTTACGTATTCCATCAGGGTGGCTCCGGCGATCGCGATTCAACCTGATCTTCAATATATCCTTCATCCCAGTGGTACGCAGCAGTATGGGAATGCTCTCGTTATCGGAGCCCGCGCCGTGGTGGATTTTTAAGGAATAACCCTGTAGTTGTTGCTGATGCAACTAGAGAACCTCTCGGGATCAGCGAACCGCGATCCCGATTCAGTGCGGGAATTTTTCAATGGATGGTCGCTTTACAGGAGGATTGTTGACAATGACTACCTCTACCATCGCTCTGTCAGGGAATCCCTTGCCGCATGGTTGGATGGATTAGATCACCCCTTTTCATTTCTGGACCTTGGGTGCGGTGATGCCGAGTTCAGCTCGGGACTCCTGAAAGGCAGGCACCTCGTCTCATACACGGGAATCGATATCTCGCCCGTTGCGCTCGATCTTGCTGAAAAAAACACCAGGGATTTGACGGCGCCCTGCAAGCTGCACGTCGGTGATTTTCTGATGAGCCTCTCAACACTCGCTGAAAGCTACGATCTCATTTACATCGGTCTTTCGCTTCATCATCTCACGCGTGCGGAGAAGGAGTTTTTCTTCGGTGAATTGCGGAGAAAGATTTCACCCGGAGGAACGCTTCTCATTTTTGATCCAGTGCTCACTCCTGGGGAATCGCGCGAATCCTACATGGGCCGCTGGGTTGATCATGCCGAATGGGCCTGGAAAGCCCTGTCATTGGAAGAGGTGACCGGTGCCATCGAACATGTCACGACTTCCGACTATCCTGAAGAAATCACCACCCTGAACCACATGGCGACCGGAGCCGGATTCCTGCCGGCAGAGATCCTTTTTATGGATCGTACGGATTTCTACGCCTTGATGGCCTTCAAGACCTAGGATTTCAACCGATGTTGACGGGGCTTTAAGCCAATAACATCCAGGTGGATACAAGGAATTATCGCTGAATATCTTGGGAGGCTCTTCAGTGGGTTTTTGGGCATTGTTGCCCTACGTCAGTTGATGCTCTGGTATTGTTGCCAATTTTCCCTCATTCAAAGGGCATCTTGATAGAAGTTCGCAGTATTGGATTTGCTGGCATTTCCATACTTAAAAAGATATTACTTGATTTTATTTTATGCAAATCCACTGGCACGAGGGCCTCTTTCTCCTACCGCATCATCTTCAGCGCCTTCAGAGGATGACGCAGGAGGATGTCCGGAACGATCGCAAACTCGGTTGGTCCTATCCATACGGCGTTGTCGATGCCCGTCTCTCCCATGACGATCTGGAAAACATGCAGGTGAAGTTTGAAAGCCTCCATGCAATCATGCCAAGCGGGTTGGAAATCAATTTTCCAGCAGCAGCAGATCTCCCGGTCATCAACATCAAGGAAGCCTTTCAGAAATCCGGAAGCGTCACTGTTTATCTTGCCGCTCCGCTCTGGTCTGAAAAACAGCGCAACAGTGTCGATCCTGAAAAGAACACGGATGGGAGGGAAAAAATCCTATACAAGGTAGTTGAATCGACCTGCACGGATGAGAATACCGGAGAGAACCCCAAACCGATGCTGAACCGCAGGGTCAATGCCAGATTGATCCTTGAGGAGGATGATCGTTCGGATCTCGAGTTCATTCCATTGCTTCGTGTCGTTGCTAGTACCGGTGAGAAAGTTGGCAC
>CAIZIQ010000066.1 GCA_903933015.1 uncultured Spartobacteria bacterium
AACCTTCCTCCCCACCGCCACCAATGCCGAGTACTACATCGACATCATGCGGGAAAAGCATCTCCTGCGCCGCATGATCGCCGCCTGCACGGGTTCCGCGGCCAGATGCTACGAGGAGCAGGGGGAAGTGAAGGTGCTGATCGACGATATCGAGAAGGAGATCTTCAGTGTGACCGAGGATCGCGTGCGAGGTGAACTCCCCGACATCAAGCAGCACGTCAACGATGCCATCGATGCGATCGAGAAACTCTACCAGAACAAGGGAGAAGTGACCGGAGTTCCCACGGGATTCAAGATCCTCGACAACATGACCAGCGGCATGCACCCGAGCGAAATGATCGTTATTGCGGCGCGTCCCTCCATGGGAAAGACAGCACTTGCGATGAATATCGCGGAACATGTCGCAGTCGACAAAAACATCCCTGTCGCTGTTTTCAGCTTGGAAATGAGCGCCCAACAGCTCGTTCAGCGTCTTCTCTGCTCACGAGCCCGGGTGAACCTCCAGAGCATCAGGACAGGACTCCTTCCGAAGAATGCCCACCAGAGTCTTTTCAAGGTCTCCCAGGAGTATGGCAACAGCAAGATGCTGATCGACGATACGGCGGGCCTGAGCATCAACGAACTCCGTGCAAAATCGCGACGCCTCATGGACAAGCATGGTCTGGGACTGATCGTCATCGACTACCTGCAGCTTCTAAAGTCACCCTCCAAGCGCGGCCAGGAGAATAGACAGATCGAAATCGCCGAGATCTCGGGCGGAATCAAGGCGCTCGCGAAGGAACTGAAAATACCGATCATTGTGCTCGCTCAGCTCAACCGTAAATCCGAAGACCGAGGAGACGGAAAGCCACGCATCTCGGATCTCCGTGAATCTGGCTCCATCGAGCAGGATGCGGATGTGGTGGGCCTTCTCTACCGTTCCGCCTACTACGCCAAGGATGATGAAGAGAAATCCGAGAAGGGAGGCGAAGCCGAACTGATCATTGCCAAGCAGCGTAACGGCCCGACCGGCGAAGTCCCACTGACCTTCCTGAGCGAGTTCACCCGCTTTGAAACCCGTGACATGACCCACGGGGATGGGAATTAGTCGGACAGGTGATTGAGGAGGGTGATAAGGCACTTCCTTAAAACAGATCGCTCCTTGATCTCAAGAAATTTTCAAGTTTCATCCTTCAGACTTCATCTTTAAGATTTTCTACCATGCTCTCTACAAAAGGCTACGCCGCCCTAAGCGCTACCACACCGATTGCTCCCTTCTCTTTTGAGCGCCGCGAACCAGGGGCTCATGATGTCCAACTCGAGATCTCCCATTGCGGTGTCTGCCACACGGACATCCACATGTCCCGTGACGAGTGGGGAGGCTCCCTCTACCCGATGGTTCCGGGCCACGAAATCATCGGTGTGGTCAAACAAGTCGGAAATGCCGTCACCAAATTCAAAGCCGGTGACCGTGTCGGCGTCGGCTGTTTCGTCGACTCGTGCCGCACCTGCTCCAACTGCAACGAGGGCCTGGAGAATTACTGCGAGAACCACTTCACCGGCACATACAACAGCAAGACCCGTGACGGTAGCGGACTGAACTTCGGCGGTTATTCGAACCAGATCGTCGTCGATGAGCGCTTCGTCCTGATGGTCTCCGATAAGCTCGATCCCGCAGCGGCGGCCCCCCTCCTCTGCGCCGGAATCACCACCTACTCACCGCTTCGCCACTGGAAGGTGGGCCCTGGCAAGA
>CAIZIQ010000067.1 GCA_903933015.1 uncultured Spartobacteria bacterium
CAGGGGCCCGCAACGCATCATTCTCATGGAGGCTCCTGGGCAGGGGTCAAATATGTCTTCACCAAGCATCCGCTTCTCATCACGTGTCTTGGACTGATGTCATTCAACATCTATCCCTTGCGTAAACTCTTGAGTGCATTCTTTGCCAAGGGGCTGCTGCATAATTCGGCAACGGTTGGTCATATCGGATCGGCCTTTGCGCTGGGAGGGGTGGTAGGTGCGATGATCTACGCCCGTACCAAGCATCGTGACACAGGCTATAAATGGGTGGCCCTCGGGGCCGTGGGAACGTTCATTCTCGCCGTGGGATGGTTGCCCGCGAATCTTTGGGTCATGTGCGCCGTGGTCTTTGTCTTCTCAGTGACCAATGTCTGCGCACGGTTGACACTCACGCGTAAGCGTCAGGAACTCACGCCGCTGGAACATGCAGGTGGTGTGACCTCCGCATCCCAGTTCGCCGTCAATGGAGTGTCTGTCGGCATCAAGTCCCTCGTGGGTGCTGCCTTTGCCACTGGGGCGGGTGCTTATGGTGCCTTTGCTTTGGTGGGTGGTATTCTGGCCCTGATGGGAGCGGGGCAGTTTTTCCTCGCACGATACATGCCGAAATTGGGCAAGGCTCCGCAGGCCTCCGTCTGATTCCGGTTCATGGCCACTTTCCCGCTGGAAAAAGCGATTTGCTGAGGGACTCTTCTCCGATACGGTTTCCTTCCACCATTTTGCCTTCCTAATTTTATGAGCACAACAACCCACCCCCTGCAGGATCAAGTCGCCATCGTTACCGGAGCCGGACGAGGCATCGGTGAAGCCATCGCACGCCACCTCGTGGAGGCTGGAGCGAAGGTCGCCGTCGTGAGCAGGAGCGAGGCCAATTCCTCGAAGGTAGCCGCATCCCTCGAGGCGATCCGCGCGGGAAGTGCCAAGGCTTATGCCGTCGATGTCGCCGATTTCGATGCCGTCCAGAAAGTGGGCGAGCAGATTATCGCGGACTTCGGTCGAGCCGATATCCTGATCAATAATGCCGGCATCACACGTGATACCCTGGCGATGCGCATGTCCTCCGAGGACTGGGATGCCGTTCTCGACACCAACCTCAAGGGGGCTTTCAACTTCATCCGCTCCATCCTGCGCACGATGATCAAGCAGCGCTCCGGGCGCATCGTGAACATCAGCTCCGTCAGTGGACTGATGGGTCTCGCTGGTCAGACTAATTACGCCGCTAGTAAGGCCGGTCTTATCGGTCTCACCAAGAGTCTTGCCAAGGAAGTCGCGAGTCGTGGCATTACCGTCAATGTGGTCGCCCCCGGTTTCATTGAGACCGACATGACGGCTGTGCTCAACGACGAAATCCGCAAGGGAGCACTCTCCCAGATCCCTCTCTCTCGCTTCGGAAAGCCCGAGGAGATTGCCTCCACGGTTGCATTCCTTTGCAGCCCTGCCGCTGGGTACATCTCCGGTCAGGTTCTTGCTGTCGACGGCGGCATGTCGATGTAGATGCCGAGAGATGGGCTCTAGGTTTTTAGACTCTCGAGCTTATCTAGGTCAGCATCCGGACTTTCCCTAAACACCTGTCTCCTAAGCTTCGAATCTTCCATGCTTCTCTATCTCCTTCGCCACGCCGAGGCAGAGCCTCATAGCGACGATGATTTCTCCCGTCGTTTGACCGAGAAGGGATACAAGCAGGCACGTCAGGTCGGTTGCTTCATGAAAGATCAGTGCCTAAGGCCGGACTTTATTCTCTCCAGTCCTGTTATCCGCGCGCGTGATACGGCGGGAATCGTGGCCAAGCTTTTGGGAAAAATAGATGTTACCCAGGTGCCCTGGGCCGCTTGCGGCATGGATCCCGAAAGAGCACTTTCCGAGCTTGCCTCCTACAGCAGATTCAAGAGCATCTTACTTGTCGGGCATGAGCCAGACTTCAGTTCGCTGATAGCCATACTTCTCGGTATGGGAAAGAGCAGTTCCGTGAATATCTCAAAAGCCTCCTTGTCAGGAATTGATGCATCCCGACTTGTGCCCGGAGCAGGTGTGCTAGAGTTTCTTTTGCCGGCGAAGTATCTCTGACCAGTACCTATCCATAGCTCCGATGAAAACCCTCCTGCTCACCAACGAATATCCCCCTCATATCTACGGAGGCGCCGGAGTTCATGTTGATTACCTGAGCCGCGAATTGGCCAAGCTCATGGAAGTCGAGGTTCGTTGCTTCGGGGAGCAGCGAGAGCAATCTGGCAACCTTGAGGTCAGGGGGTTCGGCCTCGGAACTCCTGACATGACCTGTCCGAAGTCTCTGCAGAGCCCGCTTGGCGCATCCCGACGCTGTGTCGATTTCAATGGTGCAGGAATCACCGCCAATCTGATCCATTGCCACACTTGGTACACCCATCTCGGAGGGATCATGGCCAAACTGAACTATGGAATCCCTCTCGTTATCACGGTTCATTCGCTCGAACCGCTGCGACCCTGGAAGCGCGAGCAGCTAGGCGGCGGTTATGACTTCAGCCTCTGGGTCGAGAAGACAGCTCTCGAGATGGCGGATTCCGTGATCGCTGTCTCCGAGGAAACAAAGAGAGACATCCTCTCCCTCTTCGATGTCAAGGAAGAGCGCATTAGCGTCATCCACAATGGCATTGATCTCAACGAATACAGGCCGGCCGAGAATCCTCAGACACTACGCTCGCTCGGAATCGACCCGTCGCGCCCCTACATTCTCTTTGTCGGACGGATCACCCGTCAGAAGGGCATTGTTCATCTGGTGCGAGCCATCCGACATCTGAATCCCGGCTTTCAGGTGGTCCTCTGCGCGGGTGCTCCGGACACCCCGGAGATCGCCGCCGAGATGCAGCAGGCCGTGTCGTCCGCGAGAGAGCATCACGGTGAGATTATCTGGATCGAGAAGATGGTCACGCGACCCGAGGCGATCGCTCTCTATTCAGGTGCTACCGTTTTTGTCTGTCCCTCGATCTACGAGCCCTTCGGCATCATCAATCTCGAGGCGATGGCCTGCGGTACTCCGGTAGTGGCGAGTGCCGTCGGCGGGATTAAGGAGGTGGTCGTCAATGGAGAGACAGGGTTCCTTGTTCCTCTCGAGCAGATGACCGGGAGTCCCTTTGAAGCAACCAATCCCGAGCAATTTGCCACCGATCTCGCGGCGAAGATCAATCTACTGATGGCTGACCCCGATCTCGCTGCCAAGATGGGGGCTGCAGGACGCAAGCGGGCAGAGGAGCTTTTCGGCTGGGATGCGATCGCCCGGAAAACCGAGAGACTTTACTCCAAGCTTCTGCAAAGGTAACGGAATGTTCATTGATCGAGTCAGGATTCATGCCAAGGCGGGTGACGGTGGAGATGGTTCCGCCAGCTTCCGCCGTGAGAAATTCATTCCCAAGGGTGGTCCCGACGGTGGGGATGGCGGGGACGGCGGGGATGTCATTCTTCGTGCAGACAATCATGTCGATCAATTAGCCAATCTCTTCTTCGAGCCGATCCTAAAGGCCAAGCCCGGTGGCAAGGGATCCTTTCGTCAGCGCCATGGGAAATCTGCTCCCGATCTGGTCGTCCCCGTTCCCGTCGGTACGCTCGTCTACCGCTTCCCGACTCCAGAACCGCACGATCCCTTTGCAGAACCACCCGAGGATGAGCCTTCTCAGGAACCTCGTGCCAAAAAAGGCCTCCCCGATCCGACGCCGGATGATCTGGTAGCCGATCTCGACCGTGTCGGTGCCGAGTTTATTATCTGCCACGGAGGTAAGGGAGGTCGGGGAAACATCCATTTCAAAAGCTCCCGTAATCAGGCCCCCCGCCGCTTTACCGAGGGAACAGAGGGAGAGGAGGCATGGTTTCTTCTCGAGATGCGCTCCATTGCCTTTGCTGGTCTGGTCGGTTATCCTAACGCCGGAAAGTCGACTCTCTTGCGCGCCATCTCGCGAGCACATCCGAAGGTAGGCTCCTATGCCTTCACAACCCGCCACCCGCAGGTTGGAGTTGTCGATCTGGACGATTACCGAAAGACAACCGTCGCTGACATTCCCGGACTCATCGAAGGCGCCCATGAGAACCGGGGGCTCGGACACCAGTTCCTCCGTCATGTCATGCGCTGCGCCTACCTGCTCATGGTACTCGACATGGCTGGATCGGAGGGACGCAGCCCCCTCGATGACCTCAAGGCTCTTCGTAAGGAGCTCGAACTCTACAATCCCGAGCTCGCAGCGCGCCCTTGGTGCATCGTTGCCAACAAGATGGATATGCCCGAGGCGACCGCGCATATGAAAACCTTCAAGAAGAAGTATCCCGGGATCACCATCCTGCCGATTTGTGCCGAACTGGGTGAGGGGATTCCCGAACTCAAGGCCTTCCTTCAGGAAAAAGCTGAAGAGGAGGAAGAGAAACGGAAGGCTGCGGCCAAGGAGCTCGACTCCTCCAATATCTCCGGGCTCAGCAGTGGCACGCCCTTGATCTACTAGAAACCGGGAAGGTCCTAGGTTCCTTCGGTAGATTACTTCACTTTCCGAGGGGCGATCCGCTGGGTGGGGATGGAGGGCGTTACCAGCAGTGATTTCCAGCTCGAATTGGCTAGGGCTGCACGCATTCGGGCAACTTCCGCCTTCTTTAGTGTGTTCAGCACCGAGGAAACTTTGCCGTCACCCAGGAAATAGCGTAGTGCCGCCAGAAAGACTTGGGGTTGATCCTCGGGGTCCAGTGCGAGTTCCTCGGGGAATGCCGCATCAAGCAGCCAGATTCCAGTATCGGTTACCTGGAGCAACTCACCCGCCCAACGGGTGATCGTCGCAAGTGGTGCCCCTCGGTGTTTCTTGCTAATCATCCGGAGGATCTCCTCGCGACTTTCGACGTTCAGGAGAAGCGCCAGAAAGAACCGATGCTCCACATCCTCGATCGTGGAGCGCATCGCTGTCAGTGCATCCCTCCGGATGATCTCTCTGAAAGTCGGCGCCAAGGGCGAGGCAAGTGCCCCGTGTTTTTTCTCAAAAAGCCTCCAGATCCGCTCCCACTCCCCATGATTTCCAAGATGGCTAATACAATTCTGGAGAATGAAAAATCCACGTTCAAAATCCAGCTCAGCAATCATTTCCGCGACGATGTCTGCGTAATCGGGGGACTCCGTGCGCTCGAGAACGTCGAGGAGTTGCTTGCGCCTCATGGTGAGGGCATCATGGTGAATCGGATCGAGTGCCACATGGGGAGGCAGATAGGTGAACTGTGGCCCCGTGCCAGGATCCGTGTGAGTTCGGATCACCACTGTCACCGAGGGGGTCTCGAGGTGAAAGAGTGAATGGATGCAGCTCCTGCCCGAGGTGATGGGAATCGTGCTCCCAGTTTCCAGAATCTGGACATTTTGAAGCTTCAGATCCCCGAGTCGGAAGTGGGGAGTCACGGAGCGTGCATTTACAAAATCGTAATGGGAGTGAATGCTCGATCCCGCCATCACATGGAAGGCCCCCGAGAACTCGTGCTGGTGAATGTCCGTTGTCCCATCGAGCCAGAAGAGAAGTTGGATGTAGAACTTCGGGTTGTCATAGGCGATCAACTCCGGTTGTCCGAATCCGGATGATGTCTGGAACGGTTGATCATCCCGCAGCAGGAAGTCATAAATCAGTTCCTGCAGATCGATATTCTTGGAGGGGTTGCTTTTCTCCAACGCCTTGAGAGCGATCCCAGGAAAACGGGAGAGGTCGAAATTCTCCTTCTTCCACTGTTCATAGACCGACTCTCCGAGTTTCTTAAAAAAAGAATCCATCCGGGAACTCTTTCCCAGCCCCTTCCTTGGGACAAGTACCATTCCGTTGATTTCTGTAACAATGGATTTTCTTGCGGGCGGATTTTATGGGAACTACCTTTTGAGCAGATTTGGGGGGTATAGCTCAGTTGGTAGAGCGCTTCGTTCGCAATGAAGAGGTCAGGGGTTCGACTCCCCTTACCTCCACCAAATCTTAGCCCAATCAGAGGGTTGTCTCTTTTACGGGGGTGTCAGCTGACTCAGGGAGTTCAGAATGATTTCAGGATGTCCCTGATACAGATCAATTTTTCCGGAGACGAATATGGTCTTTCCTAGATAGGGACGAAGCGCTTCGGCGGTGATTCCGGTTTTAGCAGGGCAGAAAATCGTCAAAGTATTCTTCGGGAAAGGCCCTCCCATATAAAGGAAGGTCTCACCGGGAATGGATTTAAAACCATCCACGGATCCCTTCACCAAGGTGAGTTCCCCGACATGATCCTTGGCTTCTCGAGGCAAGATCGAGCCTGCAAAAACGGAGCTCGCCAAAGAAAGGAAGATGGCGAGCAACAGTGCCCGATTCTTCAAGGGATGCACGTCTTGACAGATAAAGAATTGGCCATGACACACAGATCAGAACAACTCACAAGGCTTCGATCGAGGATCGGGATGGCACCAGTTCGGGTCGTTTAAGGGGCTTTTGATTGGGGGAGGGGAGGACCTCGTCCAACTGGAAGATATCCTCCTCCTCGGTTTCATCGGTTTCCAGAGGAGCAAAGCGTTCAGCCTTGAATCCCCGCTCGATGCCCAGCTTGTTGGTAGGATTCCGGAGTTCTGTCAGATAGACCGCAACCTCACCTGGAGTCGCGTTAAAATCGCACCCCGGAACCAAGTCGCGAATGTGGTAGGTATTTCCCTTCTTAGGGAGCTGGTTGTAGAGAAGCTGAATCCCCAACGGGAAAGAATCGTCAATGCAAACAACAGCTTGGCCAGGCAAGAACATGGACTGATTCTCTCCGAAGATTTACTGAGGGTCAAATCAAGGGAGAGGCATGACACCTTCTTGCAGGAACCGCCTCGATGCGATTTAATCGCCATCTGACCAACATGGAATTCACCAACGCAACCATTCACGCCAAGGCCAATGTCTACTTCGAGGGCCGGGTCATTTCCCATACCGTCATCACCCAGGAGGGCGAACACAAGACCGTCGGGGTGATTCTTCCCGGCAGCTACCACTTCGGGACAGGAAAGGCCGAGCGGATGGAGATCATCGCGGGTGACTGCGAGGTTGTACTCGATGGAACGGATAAGATTATTCACCATCGCGCAGGGGAGGCGTTTGAGGTTCCTGCCAACTCTGGCTTCACCATTGCGGTGAAAGGAGAGCCCAGTCATTACATCTGCTCGTTCCTTGAGTCTTAGAAAAGACGATCTGGCCCGATATGACCGGGCTTATTTCGACCGGTGGTATCGTGATCCGGAGACCCGGGTAAAATCAGGTGCCGCGATCCGAAGGAAGGCCGCGTTGGCTCTTTCTGTCGCCGAGTATTATCTCGAACGTCCCGTTCGCACCGTTCTTGATGCGGGTTGCGGGGAGGGGAACTGGCTTCCGGCCCTCCGGTCTCTCCGTCCCGGAATTCGCTACACAGGAGTCGATGCGAGCAGCTATGCGGTGAAGCGATTCGGAAAAAAGAGGAACATACGACTCGGATCCTTCGCCACATTGGAGGAGATCGGTCTTGCCGAGGAGTACGATCTGATCATCTGTAGTGACACGCTCTTCTATCTTCCAATTGAGGAGTTGGAGCAGGGACTGGGGTCACTGGCACATAGGACGGCTGGAGTGGCCTTTCTGGAACTCTATACCGGGGAGGATTCTCTTGTCGGTGATTTCCCCAAAGAGGGGCTTCAATCCGCAGTCTCCTACCGCAGGATGCTCCGCCGCCATGGATTTCTCTCCGTCGGTTCCCATTGCTACCTCGGTCCCGATATAGCCGAGAGGGCCATGGAGATGGAGCACTGCTGATATAATCATTGCGCAAAGGTGGAGAGGCGCGGAATAGCCACTTATTCTCATCTTTTCATGATTTCCTGAGTTCCAGATTAGAACTTCTGCATTAGATTAACCTCATGAAGATTGCTCGCATTCGCCTGGAGAATGGTGAGATTCATTACGCTCGCCCGCTCGACGATAAGGGATCCTCCATGGAGATCCTCTCCGGCGATCCCTGTCAGGGAGTCATGCTCACGGGCCGTATTTTCTCCGAGTTTACCATTCTTGCACCGATGGTTCCTGCGGCGATCCTCTGCATTGGCCTGAACTACCGGAAGCATGCTGAGGAGATGAACGCCAAGATCCCGAAATTCCCCGTCCTCTTTTTCAAAAACCCCTCCGCACTGCTCGATCCCGGAGCTTTCATCACGATTCCACGAAATCTTCTCTCCACTCAGGTCGATTATGAGGGGGAGCTTGCTATTGTGATCGGAAAGACGTGCCGGAATGTCACTCGCCAGAGTGCCTTGGAGCATGTCCTCGGGTACATCGTGGCAAATGATGTCAGCGCCCGGGACTGGCAGAAGGATTGGGGTGGCTCCCAGTGGTGCCGTGGCAAATCCTTCGATACATTCGCTCCGATGGGTCCTTGGTTGGTGACTCGTGACGAGATCCCGGATCCGAATACCCTCCGCATTACCACCCGTGTGAACGGCGAGACACTGCAGGATTCCAATACGGGCGATATGATCTTTGATGTCCCCGCTCTCATCGAGTTTCTGAGTGGCGACACTACCTTGGAGGCCGGAACAATCATTCTCACCGGCACACCCTCCGGAGTCGGTATGGGGCGCGTGCCCCAGCGGTGGTTGAAGGAAGGCGACCAAGTTGAGGTGGAGATCGAGAAGATAGGCATCCTTACCAATACCGTCCTCTGAGCTCTGCTTTTACATTGTGATGCCACGCACCTCTCTCCGAAATCGCCTTGCTTTGCTGAGTCCCGGGATTTTTCCCCTGGTTCCCGGAAGGTTCCTCTCGGAGATCTTCGCGGGTGTCTCCCTAGCGGCGATGAACATCCCCCAGGCCATGGGTTATGCTCGAATCGCCGGGACGCCCTTCTTAACCGGTTTGTACACGCTTCTTTTCCCAGTGATAGCGTTTGCTATTTTTGGAGGTGCCCGCTCGCTCTTTGTGGCAGCGGATTCAGCCACGGCCGCGATTCTGTCCACGGGGATCTCTCCGTTGGTTCATCCCGGTACACCAGTCTATCTAGCCCACGCCTCGGTGGTGGCACTGATCACCGGGGGATTTCTCCTGATTGCTCGCCTCCTGCGCCTCGGTTTTCTAGCTGACTTTCTCTCCCGAAGCGTCTTGATCGGATTTCTCACCGGGGTGGGTTTTCAGGTGGGCATCGCCGTACTGGGTCAAATGCTCGGAATCCCAACCCCTTCACCGGTTACTTTGGAACAGTTTTACACCGTGGTCACCCATGTTCCACAGGTGCATGTACCGACTCTGCTCATCTCACTTGGCGTTCTGATTCTCATCATCGGGACACGACGCTGGATTCCTAAGCTTCCCGGCGCCCTCATTGCGGTCCTCGGAACGATCCTGATCAGCTATCTGCTTGATTTTGGTCGTGATGGGGTCCGTCTCATTGGTCCTGTTGCGGGGGGACTTCCTTCCTTTACCATTCCGATGATTTCGTTGGCTGATGTGAAGGCACTCCTCCCGGTTGCCGGGGCATGTTTCTTCATGATCATCACCCAGAGTTCGGCGACTGCTCGATCGTTCGGCATCAAGCAGCACAACATACCCGATGAGAATCGTGATCTGCTGGGTCTGGGAGTTGCCAATGCGGTCGCTGGTTTCAGCGGAACCTTTGTTGTCAACGGGAGTCCCACCCAGACTTCCATGCTCGAGTCATGTGGCGGGCGTAGCCAGCTTGCAAATCTCTCGACCGCCGCGACCGTGGCGATAGTCCTCCTTGTTCTCACCGGGCCGCTGAAGTTTCTGCCAATCTGTGTTCTCGGCGCGATCGTCTTTGTGGTCGCCATCGGGATGATTGATTGTTTGGGATTCCAAAGACTCTGGATTTATGCACGCAAGGAGTTTTACGTCGCACTGCTGACCGCTCTTTGTGTGGTGGGCCTTGGCGTCGGCTATGGCATCCGTATAGCGATCATCATCTCCCTCCTTGATCATGTGCGTCGTGGTTACAAGCCCCGTACCGCAGTGATCGTTCGTGATCCTGAGATTCACTGGCGGATGGAAAAAACTGCACCCGACCTCTTCATTGAACCTGGGGTCATCCTCTACTGGTTCGGCACGGATCTCTACTACGCGAATTCCCCCCATTTCTGCTCTGAAGTCCTTGAACTCGCGGATGACCCCCCCGGTGTGAGGGTTATCATTATCGATTGCGGTCCGATCACCTCGATGGATTTCACTGCGGGACGGGCTCTTGCCGATCTTCATGCCGATCTGGCCGCCAGAGGGGTGGATTTGGCTTTGGCTCGCGTTACCGAAGGACTGCGCAAGGATCTGACTACTCAGGGCCTGATTCCCGTGATTGGGGAGCAGAACATCTTCCGCTCCCGCAAGAAATCTGTCGCGGCCTACCGAGACTCCTCTCTTCCGCATCCGATTTCTGCCAGAAACAACCATGACGAATGAAGAAAAACTCATCGCCCCACTGGAAAAAGAAATCCGACGAGCACGACTATCCCGCCGCCGCCAATTTTCTGACCCTTCTGATGGAACCCGCACGGGCTAAGGAAGTCGCTGCATGTTTCAAGAATGTCTCCATCACCACGTTCCAAGTGAAAGACCTTCTCCGAGCTAGTCGACTGCCTCTCCTCCCAATCGACAACTACCATGTCAAAAAAGACCTCAAGAAGGTCAAGCAGGGGAGCCTCCTCTCACCGGTTCTGCTCGTGCGGGGTGACATCGAGGGTGACCGCCCCCTGATTATTGCCGACGGATATCACCGCGTTTGTGCGAGTTATTATCTGAACGAGAATTCCGAAATACCGTGCCACCTCGTCAACTCTGTAACTTAAAGATTTCACCCGCATCGGAGGGGCCTGCTCAACTCTCATGGAAGTCATCATCACCAAAGAAGCGGCTTCCGCTTCCAATCTCGCGGCAAGACGCATCGCCAGACTTGTCAGGATAAAGCCCGCCGCCGTTCTCGGTCTTGCCACCGGCAGCTCCCCATTAGGACTTTACAAGGAACTTATCCGGATGCACCGCGAGGAAGGGCTCGATTTTTCACGGGTGCATACTTTCAATCTCGACGAGTACATCGGACTGCCTCCAGATCATCCCGCATCCTACCATAGCTTTATGGAGGAGAACTTCTTCCGCGGAGTGAATATTCCCCACGGAAACATCCATTTACCTGATGGACTCGCTTCGGATGTGCCGTCGCATTGCGAAGCCTACGAGCAAGCAATTCGCGATGCGGGGGGAATTGATCTCCAGATCCTCGGAATCGGTTCGGATGGTCACATAGGTTTCAACGAGCCGGGTTCCTCGCTTGCATCCCGTACCCGTATCAAGACCCTCACTCCCGGGACCCGAGAGGACAATGCCCGCTTCTTCAGAAAGCCGGAAGATGTCCCTTACCATGTGATCACCATGGGGATCGGTACCATCATGGAGAGCCATTCCGTAGCTCTTCTAGCCTTCGGAGAAGGAAAGTCGGTGGCTGTCGGGGGAGCTGTCGAGGGAGCGATCAGTGCCAGCAACCCCTCTTCAGTGCTTCAAATGCACCCTGATGCCAAGATCTACCTAGATGAACCCGCAGCAAGCAGATTGGAGCGTATCGACTACTATCAATGGGTTTTTCAAAACAAACCCGCTTGGCAGACAGACCGCTAGAAATGGTGTCTTTGTAGTTTTTCAGCTAATTTTTCCTGCTCCTTCCTACTTACCCCGATGCGGGCTCAACATGGACGGTGACATCTTCCAAAGGAAGTTCGGAGGCCAGCAACTGATCCTTTACCCGGTGTGAGATGTCATGCCCTTCCGTGACGGAGATCTCTCCGCTGACCCGGATATGGAGATCTGCGATGTAGGAGAGTCCGCTCTTGCGAATACGGCATTTCTCAGCACTGAGGACTCCCGGAACAGAGCAGGTGATCTTCAGGACCGTCCTCTCGGCATCTGGGGAGACTCGCGCATCCATCATGTCGCCAAGGCACATCTTGAGCATGTTGTAGGAGCTGTAGAAGATGACGATGCAGGCGAAGAGCGCGGCCCAGTCGTCTGCCACCTCGTACCCATGCCCCCCTAGGAGGCTGATTGAGATACCGATAAAGGCCGCAATCGATGTCACTGCATCCGAACGGTGATGCCATGCATCGGCGAGGAGGGCGTTGCTCCCGATCCTACGGGCGCGTCTGGCCATGAATTGATAAAGAGTCTCCTTGAGACCGATCACGCAGATCAGGATAAGAAGAGTCCAGGGGGAGGGGAGGTGGACGGCGGCACCATGCGCTGCTGCGATTAGCTGAACGATACTGTTGTGGGCGATCAGGGCTCCGGCGATCCCCAGAATGATGGCTCCGACCAGGGAAGCGAGGGATTCGGCCTTTCCATGGCCGTAGGGGTGATCCTCGTCAGGAGGCTTGGCGGCGTATTTAAGGGCTCCCCAAATCAGGAGGGAGCTAAAAAGGTCGAGGAGTGATTCGATGCCGTCGGCGACGAGGGCATTCGATCGTCCAAGAAGGCCCCCGGCGATCTTTCCTGTAGAAAGGACAAGATTGAGCAGAACCCCCGTCAGAACGACTTTCTGTCCCTCGGCCGCCTTGCGCTGGATCTCCCCGTTCATAGATTAGGAGGCTTGGACCTCGGAAATGAACTCTTTCACGGCATTCCGGAATGGGGTGGCAAGATCGGCCTTGGGCTTCACAAAGGAGGGGCGGAACCAAGGTTGGAGTCCAAGGAGGTCCGGCGTCACGAGAATTTGACCATCACAGAAGGTACCGCTACCAATGCCTACAGTCGGAATATCCAGCTTCATGCTTATATCCTTTGATAAACCTGCCTCAACCAGCTCCAGCACGAGGGCACAGCAACCGGCCGACTGAAGAGCCAGGGAGGCCAGAAGGAGAGCCCCGGCTTCAGTCTCGGTTTTTCCTTTTCGATGGTAACCACCTTCTTCACGAACGTGCTGTGGAAGCATGCCGAGATGACCAATCACTTCAATCCCACTGGAAACAAGCAGATTGATATGGTCAGGAAGGTGTCCTTCTAGTTTCACGGCATCGGCTCCGGCTTCCGTAAGACGTTTTGCATTGGCAAGTGCCTGATCGGGAGTCTTATAGGTTCCGAATGGGAGATCGGCAGCTACTAGCGCTCTGCTGACCCCACGGCGGACAGCCTTGAGATGATGGATGATATCGTCAAGCGTGACATCAATTGTGTCCTTTTGACCCAAAACAACCATTCCAAGCGAATCTCCCACAAGGATCAGATCGATGCCTGTTTCGTCCAGAAGGCGCGCCGTGGGATAGTCGTAGGCAGTTAACCAGGACTGGCGGTACCCCTGCTTTTTGGAGAAAACCAGATTTTCTGCAAGATTCATTATAACTTATTGTACAATTAGATAAGCCTGTTTATTATCAGTATAAGATAAATATTCTTGACAAGTCTTATGCCATCCTGGAAGCCGGAGATTGGGGCGGATCTCCACAAGTGGAGTCAGAACAAAGAGTCTCTCAGTAATCCGTGGATGAGGAAGTTCCAATTCGGGAAGGTAAAGTGCCATTTCGTCGCAATAAAGCAGGTCAAGGTCTAGAGTGCGCGGTTGATTGATGCCATGATTCTTGGGGCGTCCCGCAGCAACTTCAATGGACTGCAGTCTGCGAAGGAGTTCCATAGGGGTTAAGGAAGACTCCAGCTCCACGACAGCATTCAGGAAAAGGGGTGATCCTGGAGGGCAATCCATGGGCACAGTCTCGTGCAATCCTGAGAGAAGGAATTTTCCACTCTCGTGGAGATCTCTCAAATGGTTGATTGCCTCTTTTAAAATAGCGTCTCTATCACCCAGATTGGAGCCGAGGGCAATACCGGCGCGCATGTTTTTTTAACAGGGGGGGATCAACGTAACCCAAGCACATCCTGCATATCATACAGGCCTGGTTGGTTTTTATTGTTATCCATAGCCCAGAGCGCAGCACGCAGGGCTCCACGAGCAAAGGTTTCGCGACTGGAGGCTCGGTGAATGAGTTCCAGGCGATCTCCAGGAGCAGCCAGCATCACCGTATGGTCTCCGACGACATCGCCTCCAC
>CAIZIQ010000068.1 GCA_903933015.1 uncultured Spartobacteria bacterium
ACCAAGGAGGGAGAGAGCCCAGTTCACCGAACCCGGAGCATAGACCGCACCTCCGAGAAGCATCACAACAAGGAAGGCCGTCGACTGCCACCGGGTCAACTGCTCCATAACACGGTGCCACTCCCCTTCACGCCCACTCTCGGCAAGGGAATCAAAGACGATCGCCTCGTCTGCACCGCTCGCGGCTCCCTCGGCCAGTCCGCTCAGGATCCGATTCACCAGGCAGAAGAGAAAGAGCACCATCCCCCCGTTGCGCGGAGCGACGCAGAGAATCGCCATCTCTGCGACCATGAAGCATCCCGCTGTCACCAGTAGCGGCTTACGTCCGATCCGATCTGCCAGCACCCCGGCAGGGATATCGGAGAGGAGACTCGCCGCGGCCCAAGCCACATTAAGAAGCGTATACTGGGTGGCGCTCAGCCCCAGATCGAGGAAAAGCACCGCCATCACCGGGTAGTAGAACCGCGCCGAAAACAGGACTCGGAACCAGAGGAAGATGCGCCAGTTCCGATCCGCCTCCCCACCTGAGGAAGCTGTCCCTACACGCCCAATCATGCCTTGAGTATCTCCTCGATCATTTGGAGTTCCGCCGGATCAAAGGTCGTGTTTGCGGTTGCTGCAACACACTCCTCAAGCTGACTGATCTTGCTCGCACCGATCAGAGCCGTGGTGATGCGGGTATCACGCAGTACCCAGGCTAGGGCGAGTTGGGCAATACTCTGCCCACGAGCCTCGGCAATCTCGCCTAGAGAGCGCACTTGGGCGATGACCTTTGGCTTCACTCCCTCGGGTTTCAAGAATCCATGATCCTTGGCAGCGCGGGCATCCACGGGGATCCCTCCCAGATAACGTCCTGTCAGGAGTCCCTGGGCCAGAGGAGAGAAGGGAATGCATCCGACACCTTCGCGTTCGAGTACCTCGAGAAGACCGTGCTCAGCGGTTCGCTCGAACATATTATACTTAGGCTGATGAATTAGCAGTGGAGCCCCCATCTCACGGAGCAGGGCAGCAGCCCGTGCGGTCGTCTCGGGGTTATAGTTGGAGATGCCGGCATAGAGGGCCCTGCCGGACTTCACGGCATGGGCGAGTGCCCCCATCGTCTCCTCCAGGGGAGTCGAGGGATCCATCCGATGGCTATAGAAGACATCGACATATTCGATCCCCATACGCTTCAGCGACTGATCAAGGGAGGAGAGGAGATATTTCCTAGAGCCCCAGTCACCATAGGGGCCGGACCACATGGTGTAACCGGCCTTGGTGGAGATGATCAACTCATCACGGTAGGGCTTCAGATCGGTTGCGAGCATCTTGCCGAAGTTGCTCTCAGCGGAACCAGGGGGCGGTCCGTAGTTATTGGCCAGATCGAAATGGGTGACCCCGAGATCGAAGGCTCTCAGCACGATATCCCGTGCCGTTTCGAAGGAGTCGACATCCCCGAAGTTATGCCAAAGCCCAAGCGAAATTCTGGGAAGGAGTAGTCCGGATCTGCCGCACCTGGCGAAAAAATCGGGATGAGCGTAGCGGTTGGAATCGGCGAGATAGGGCATGGAAGGGAAATTGGGTGAGCCCAAGAATCGGGAAGGATGACCTTTCCGCCAAGCCCTTCTTCAAAAAATCCCCATTTGGAACGCCATTTG
>CAIZIQ010000069.1 GCA_903933015.1 uncultured Spartobacteria bacterium
GGAGCCCTCTAGTACAGATTTTTAGATTGCCTGTAAGTCATCACTTCAGCTTGTCCGCTATTTCCTTCATTTCTTCACTTCCACTCTCATATATCACTTCAGCCCTATCCAATCTCGGAGGGAAGGCTAACCCAAAATCCTCGGCTGAGTCCGTGAGGTTCGGATTGTAGGCCGGATCACGATCAAGAAGATCACTCCACCGTGCTCTCAAAACCGCTCCCTCCAGCTCGAAGCGCTCCAGCTTTTTCCCTGAGAGATCCTCTCCCCTGCTGGCTGATTCGTGATGGATCAGGTCCGCCTCCGCGCAGATCAGATTACGGTATCCCTTGGCCCGGACCTTCAGGCAGAAATCGACGTCATTGTACCCGATTCTTAGGTCCACCTCATCCAATCCCCCCACCTCTTGATAGAGGGATTTGCGGACCAGTAGGCATGCCCCCGTCACCGCGCTCATTGTATGGGTCAGACACGCTCTATTGAGATATCCGTAGTTCCCGCGCGGCATGCCGCGATGCGAATGAGCGGCGATCCCGCCCAGTCCAAGAATCACCCCCCCATGCTGGAGTTTTCCGTTCGGATACCAAAGTCTGGCCCCCACACACCCCACTCCTGACTGGATAGCCAGCGAGAGCATTTCGGAGATCCAGTGGGGGGACTCCACCTCGATATCATTGTTGAGAAGCAGGACATACTCTCCGCGAGCCTCCCTGACTCCGAGATTATTGAGCCGGGAGAAATTAAACTCCCCTCCATCCCTGATCACCCTCGCCTGCCCGTTTTCATTAAGCCGCTCCAGATACCCGAGCGTTTCCATCTCCCTCGAACCATTATCGACAATGATAATCTCGTAATTGGAACAGGAAGTTTTCTTACGGATACTCTCGAGGCATCCCTGCAAGAGATCCCTCCGGTCACGTGTCGCGACCACGATGCTCACCAGAGGTTTCTCTTCAGGCAAATCATACCTCACCCGGAACATGCTGAATTTCGGAATCAGTTCCGCCCTCCCCTTGATGGCTCTACGATCAAGATGCTCATCGATGGCTCGACGCGCCGCATCCAGCGTGTACGGCTTAGCCCCACTATCAGCCATCGCCGTGCTCTTGTGATGGATTCTCCAGTGATAGAGCACCCTTGGTATGTGCACGATCCGTTGATCCCCCAACCGGTCGGCGCACCTCAGTGCCAGATCCCAATCCTGGGCCCCCTCGAATCCCACCCGAAGTCCGCCAAGCTCCCTTACCAAATCCGTCCGGTAAACTCCGAGATGACAAATCAGGTTATGACAACACATCAGATAGGGATCCCAGTCCGGCTTGAAGTAGGGATCACACCGCCAGCCATCCTCGATCTTATCCTCATCGGAGTAGATCATCCCGGCTCCGGGATATTCTGCAATAGTCTCAGCCACACAGATCAACGCATGCTCCGTCAGCAGATCATCCTGATCGAGCAAGGCGATGAACTTACCAGCCGCCATCTCCAGCGCAGAGTTCGTTGCAACAGAGATATGTCCGTTTGAGGTGCGGAAGCAGACCTTGACCCTCGGGTCTTGCTTGGCCAATGCCACCAGATACCCCCTCAATTGCGGATCCACGGAGGCATCATCAGCGATGCAGAGTTCCCAGTTCTGGTAAACCTGAGCCTGCACCGACTCAACAGCCTCCCTGAGCCACTCCATCTTCGGCTCATAGACTGGCATCAGGACCGAAATCAGTGGGGGATCCGATAATGCCTGTGCCCTAGTCATATATTCAGCCCTCTCCCCTTCACCGATGGAGTCATACTTCCGGATCCATGCCGCATAGCTTCGGCGCCCCAGAGTATTTCGCAGAAGCTGTAGTCCGCTGTTCCAGATGCCCTCCACCCCATAGCTTCCATAGGAAGTCGCGATCCTCTCGCAGATCCCGGGGATTCCGCCAAGTCGTGAGTATTCCTTGATCAGATGGTTAATCAAAGAGCTCATCAAGGATGGCAGGCTTCCATATTACCAGATTCGATTTAGACAACCTTACGCCCCTTGGCAGCATTCCACATCCGTTGGATTCCCTCCTTGAGAGTTATCCTGGGAGCCCAGCCACTGTCTTTTCTCAACCGTGACGAATCCAGCACATTAGCCTCCACGTCGAATCCGCGGGCTGGCAATATACGGGTTCGGATAGTGTATCCATCTCTCCCGGCACATTCACTCAGCAACGAGATAATCTCCATATTGGAGGCCCCGATCCCAGTGCCGACGTTATAGATTTTGCCATCATGCCCGTTCTCAAGGGCGCATACGATTCCCGAGGCAACATCCGTGACGTGAATGTAGTCGCGGATCGTTCCCTGCTCTCCATAGATCTCGATGTCCCGTCCCGAAAGAACCGCATCGATGGCGGCGGCTAGGAATCCCTGTCCAGTCCCGGCCCGCTGATCCTCGCCATAGGCATTGCCGGGACGCACCACGATCACGGACAAGCCCTCATTCCGATGATACATCATGGCGTACCGGTCGACGGCTAGCTTTGTGATCCCATAGGGACTGATCGGACGGGTTGGGTGGTTTTCCGTGATCGGAAGCAATTCCACCGGTCCGTAGACGGTTCCTCCGGAGGAAACGAGCACCACCCTGTGCACTCCAATCCTGGATGCCTCCTGCAGCAACGTCACGCTGGAGGGCAGGTTGGAGGTCAGGTCATAGAGCGGATCCTCAAAGCTGGTTTTGGGGACCGTGGAATAGGCAAGATCGATCACCTCACACTCCGGTGTGAGAATCTCTCGTAGGGTGTGAGCATTCCCGTAATCACCGCTGATATAACGGCACCCTGCAGGCAGCGTGCTCATGGGGATTTCCTTTCTCCCGACAACATGTACCTCCCTTCCCGAAGCAATAAGCTGCTTCGTGAGATGTCTCCCGATGAAACCAGAGCCCCCTATGAGAATTGTTCGTTGCACGTTCCGCGATTATACAAACTTCAGTCGCCTCGCAGCGAAGATCACCATTCTGGAGAGGATCACACCGCTTCTCCAGCGCTGGATATTGGTTTCCCCATAAAAGCGCTCCTTGTACCGGATCGGGATATCCATGATTTTCAGGTTCTGCTTGTCGGCACCAAAGAGCAGATCGAAATCTCCGAAGGGATCGAAGTCACCGAAGTAATTTCTATTCCTGTCGATTTTTTCATAATCCTCCCTCCAGAGGGTTTTCGTTCCGCAGAGCGTATCCTTCACTGGTTGTCCAAGTAACCACGAGAAGATGAGGCTGAATCCCTTGTTGGCGCAGAGATTGGCGAATCGCATTGCTTCGCGATCCATGGGATAGACCAACCGCACCCCATTGGCACAATCGGCTTTTCCTGAAGCCAGCACCTCGATGTATTTGGGGAGTTCCTCCGGAGGCATCGTCAGATCGGCATCCAGGATCGTCACTATGTCGCCGCTAGCCACACGGAAGGCCTCGATCACAGCATTCCCCTTCCCCTTGCCGGTTTGACGCATCTTCACGATCCGGCCATTGGCGAAGGTGTCGGGCAGGGCGGAGATGACCTCCCAGGTGTTGTCCTTGGAGTGCCCCTCGATGAAGATCAGTTCGGTCTCTTCGCCCAATCTCGGCACCCGCTCGATCGTCTGAGCGATACTCCCCGCCTCGTTCCGGGCTGGGACCACCACTGACACACACTTGGGATCACGTCGCGCAGGCGTGCGCTTCCGCCCAATCAGAAAGATGCTCAGACAGGCCCAGTTAGCCAAGGGAGCCATCCAACGATTCACAAAACCCGAAAGGAAGCCGAGCGGGAGTGGGAGTAGAATCTGCCCGAACGATTTGAAAATCTCCCAATCAGCCAACACACAGAGATTAATCACATCCTGTCGGGAGAGCCAGCTGGAGACGGGTCTTGGAGCCGCAAGGCCCAGAGATCTTGCAAGCCTCAGGAATGGATACCAAAGAGTATTATAGATATTGATGATCAGGCGGGTGCCGCGATGGGAGACCACATGCAGGCGGCGTAGTAGCTCCTCGACATCAGCCGCTTCGTTGAGCGTATCGGAGATGATGATCACATCGAATGGGCCATCCTCCATCTGGAGGCTTTCACCCACTCCCTCCCTGAGATCGAGTTCGGGATGCAGTTGGCGTCCTCGCTCAATCTGATGAGGAGAGAGGTCGATGCCGACGCGGCTCTTGGCCTTGATCTGGGAAAGCAACTCTCCCTCCCCACAGCCAATCTCAAGGACGCGTGACTCAGGACTGATCAGCAGATTATAGCGATGAGCAAGCAGTGACTGATAATAGCGGGAAAACTCAGTCTGCTTGGGCTCAGTATCATAATATTTTTTGATTGCCTGATGATGTTGTTGAGCGGCAAGTGTCGTCATATTTTCTTTTTGATAAGCTCTAATGCCACTTTTCTCACTGGGATTTCCCAGAATTTCCAAATGAGTACCGATAACGTGATGGATCCACAAAAATAGAGGGTCACTTTTAACGGATTAGAGATACCAGAAATCAAGTAGGGATGCTGCC
>CAIZIQ010000070.1 GCA_903933015.1 uncultured Spartobacteria bacterium
AGTCTTGAGGGTTTATTCTTTGAGCCGAGGAGTAGTCGTCGATGACGGCACGCACAGGCATCTTGACTACAACTTCCATGGAGTGAATCTGCTAGGTCGCTCATGGCCGGCCTTGAGGATACGCCTTGTCCGTCACAATGGACGTCCAGGTATTCTCTTTTTTGAGGCGTCCACCGTTCCATTTTATGCATGGGAGCCAACTGGTCAGGAGGGCGGGGTGAACTTCATGCTCTTTGTTCCATCGGATGCACCGATCAGGGATTACTTGGTCCGTGCCACGACGAGCGATTTGCTGATGATTCGGGACAGCATCGCCACCATCCTCAGTGATCTGAAAATGAACGGTCTACCAGATGGTTCTCTCACGGACTGGAATTCCGTAGCCGAAAGCCTCCTCCAGCAACTCAATGAAATTCCCGAGCGACTCCACTACGACTCTGTGCAGAGTAAACTTGAGGGGAATGCACTTAACCTCGAGATCAGCAATGCGTCCTTTAGAAAACATTTCTATCCCTTGCTCCATGTGGCGTGGGAAACAGTTTTAGGAAAAGTAACGATCTTTTCAGATGAGAATGGCCGTCCAGTTTTCTCGGGCTGGCCCGTGGACGAGCAGGGACGCAACAAAACGACGTGTGAACTCTTCAATCATGATGCTCCAATGGAGGGTGTACCCTTCATTCCTTTAACAGATCATGACAGGGTATTTCTGAGTCTTCTCGTCGGGGAGATTGTTAATTTCCTTGTGCATGCTGGAAGCCAGCACCCAAAGGAAGCGAGCAGACTTGCTTCACTCCAAGGGAGGGCAAGGGGACTTAGAAAAAAGGCCAACAAGCTGAAATCTATCTGATCACTACATCCCGATGAGGAATTTCATCCAAAAAATCTCTAGCCTCTCAACAAGAGCGGAAGCCTTTGACCAGATCGTCCATTTGGGAGCCGGTCAGCATGCCGAGCCCTCAGACTATGCGGGCCTGCGGTATCGTAGGCTTGTTCTCGTAGAGGGGGATCCAGAGGCCGCTGAAACACTCAGCACAGCCTGTGAGGAGGATCCATCCGTCCAGGTCATTCAGAAAATGATAAGCCCAACGGGGGGTGAAGTCAGATTCTACCGGTATAACCTTTCTGCCATGAATGGGGTTCTTGCGGCTGGTGGTCTGACCTCGCTTTATCCACGGTTGAGAGTTCTTGGGGAGGAGAGGCTATCATCATCAACTCTTGCGAGTGTGATTGAGGAGTTGGAGATTGATGCCCAGAAGAGGAACCTGCTAATTCTCGACCTTCCAGGACAGGAAGCCTCCTTAATTGTGTCCCTGACTAAGGAACAGCTCAGGAAATTTGAATACATTCTCATTCGAGGATGTAAAGAGTCTTTGCAGAATGGTGCACAAACTCTCCAACAGACTCTGGCGCTTCTTAAAAAGTCTCATTATGCTCTCATTGAGGAAGATAAGGAAGAGGACCCACATTGGCCCATCATTCTACTAAAATATGATGGTGCAATCGCTGAAATTGAGGAGGAGCTTCAGAACCGGGCTCGACTCTTGGTGGAGAAGGCGACGCAGATCCATCAGCAGGGAGAGCGGATTGCTGAGCTCGTGCGGGTTGTCGGAGAGGTAAGTGCTCAGCGTGATGGTCTGCATGGGGAGGTTGCAGCAGTACGATCCGAACTGGAGCAATCCCATGCGCAACACGGAACCCTCCAGCATCGAATCTCGGATCTGGAATCCGATGTGTTATCCAAAGAAACCCTACTCGACGTGTTGAGTAAGGGGCGAGTCCAGCAGGACAGAATGTATGAGGAGTTGAGTGAGGAACGTGATAGCTTGCAGAAGCAGATCGAGACTCTGGAGGCCAGTCTCAGGGAGCTTGAACTGCAGATACAAGAACGAGATGGAAAGTCCCTGCTCGTGGATGCCGAGTTCCAGAAGGTCGAGGGCCAGATGGAGATCATCAAAGAGATATTTCTTAGGGGAAATTCCCTTAAATAATACCAGAGCCTTTCTTAGCGCCTCAGCGCCTCTGCGCGAACATTTCTGCTGGGAGTAATGAAAAAAATTTCTAAAAAGCTCAAAAAAGCTAAGCACCCAAAAAAGAAAGTCCTTAAGAAAACTTTCCAAGGGAAAATCTTGGCACCCACATTCTCTTTGCTGGAGAAAAGGGAGTCTGCTATCAAGTCTCCAGATCCTGTCCCTGTTTACGAGGTCAGGGAGAGGAGAGAGGTTGCGGATCGAGGAATTGGCCAGCTACTGAGCCAGGCCCGGATGCAGTGGCAGTTTGGAGAATGGGAGAAACTCACTCAGATCGACCTCTTGCACATCGAGTATCATCCCGATCGGGCTGAGCTAGCCCTGCTTGCTGGAAGTGCAGCTCTACAGCTGGGAGATCACCAGAAAGCCTCCAATTTCCTCAAGACTGCCAAGCAATGGGGATGCGACGAGCGACTGATGATCCAGCTACTCGTCTCAGGAGTTCACCATTCACTAGGTCGATATCACCTCTTGAAAGGCAATAAGGAGAAGGCGACGACCGAGATTGGCCTTGGTGGAATTGGCCTCGGTGGAGACCCTCATCTCATTACAGAAATTCGCACCCGTAAGGAGGTATCTGCATTAACCGAATCTGAGAAGTGGGGAATAGAAGTACAAGCTCTGAAGGCACACTCTCCGGTTGCAATAACAGACGAAGAGGAATATCTGAAAGAAGAGTTCTCCCAGAAGAAGG
>CAIZIQ010000071.1 GCA_903933015.1 uncultured Spartobacteria bacterium
CTTTGTACTTCCCTTTCAAAAAGTAAGCATATCGCTCCAACCCAGTACCGATGGATTGATGCATGATACGAGTTTCTGGAAGTCCTTCGACCCCCTGCTTGGTCATTGCCTTGAACCTACGATTAATGACGGTCTGAAGAATGAATCCAGACACCCAGATCAGAAAGTAGATGATGGTGAACAGACCGAACCAACCTTGTGGGAAACCCTGTTTTGGAGCTGATGCGAGATAGTTCATGGGGGTATAAATCTTGCCTCTTGGTATTCCGTTGTTCATCCGATGACAAGTGGGATCAATCTCGAAAACCTCTCCGCCTTCATTCCTTTTCCTGAGTTCCTGCTTTCCAGATTAGAACTTCCCCGGCTGTTCCCTAACAGCCTCGCTCACCCTAGGAGCGTAGCTCCTTGGTGAGGGTCAAAACATTCCGCCCCTCGCGATACTCGTAGTGTTGGCTTGTTGTAAGGTTTTTAACGAAGTGGATACCAAGTCCGCCAATCGGGCGTTCCTCGATCGGTTTGCTGGTGTCGACGGCTTCGCGGGCGAGGGGATCGAAGGGGGTACCGCGATCGGAGATGGTGATCCGTAGAATGTTTTCCCGGAGGGCGAGATCAATCCGGCAGGCTTCGGAGTCCTTCTCCAGACCCCCGTATTTCATGATGTTGGTGACGATTTCCTCGAGGACGATCTCGAGGTCATGGAGATCTTCCGGGGAGATCTTCCGGGCGGCAGCGAGGTTTCTCACGAATTCCTGAAGATCAGCCAGGGCTTTCGGTGAGTTTCGGAGGGTTATGGATTCCATGTCTTGCCGTGTCGGTTGCATGAATTCAAAGGAGATAAGGGAAAAATCATCCTCGAGCAGATCGCTTCCGTGCTGGATGCGAATTTTTTGCAGGATGTCGCCGACGCTTGGCGAGGGCTTGGTTGCCAGCAGTGAGGAGAATTCCTCGTAACTCATCATCTCCCTGCCCGGGCGGTCGATCTCGTAGACCCCGTCACTGAAGAGGTAGAGGCGTGATCCCGACGGAAGGGCTGCCGAGGCTGTCTCATAACTTGCCTCGCAGAAGGCGCCGACGATGGGCCCCTTGGCGGTGAGCGGTGAGGCGGCTCCGTCAGGGGTGATCAGGATTGCCGGTGGATGGCCGCCGCAGGCAAAGCGAATCTCGCCTCCGGATCGGTCGTAAATGCCGTACCAGGCAGTGAAGTACATGTCGTTATGCTGCTCCATGGGGAAGGCGGCATTGAGGCTCCGGAGGACAGCGCCCGGATCGTGGAAGTCGGTGTCGGGGAGGGACTGGCTGCGCAGCACATTCGCGATACTGGTTGCGAGCAGGGCTGCGCCGACACCATGCCCGCAGACATCCAGGAGGTAAATCGCCAGACGGTTGTCATCAATCCACTGGTAGCCGAAGGAGTCGCCGCCCAGTTGCGTTGATGTCTCGAAAACCCAGTCGCTCCGCACGGATCCCTCCAGCTTCGGCGGAAGGACGGCTCGGGAATAGGCCGCGGCCTGGGCAAGTTCCGCCGCCATGGTGCGATTCGCCCGTTCCACCTTCTCCATGGCCCTGGCAAGGTCCGCGGTGCGATCCGAGATGGTCCGTTCCAGGTTGGCGTTCCATTCGGAGAGGCGCTTCTCCCTGAGGCGGATTTCCAGAGCCATCTCCGAGAAGCCGGCCGCGAATTTCCCGAGTTCATCCCGGCGTTTCAGGATGCTGTCGAGGATCTCTTCCCCCCTTTCATAGAAACCCAGGCGGAAGTCGGCAGTGGCTTTCTCAAGCTCACGGATCGGACCTGCGACCTTGCCGGCGGCATAGAAGACGACTCCCAGAAGCAGGAGAAGGCCGACGCCCCCGATGAGCAGTGATTCCTCGGCAAAATCACGCGCAGGGGAGACGATCAGGCTGTAGGGGACGGAGAGCAGAAGTTTCCATCCCGTGGTCCTGCTTTGTGCCCAGCAGATCATCTTTTCCCCGTGCTCCCCGATGCGAAGCCAGCCGCTATTGTTTGTCAGGACTTCCCTGAGATGTTCCGGCGAGAGTTGCAGGCCGTGATCGGCCAGGCTCCCCATGATCTTGGCGGGATCCTTGTCGCCCGGTTTCGGAGCGTGTTTTTCCGGGTGATGGCCGGGACCAATGATGACGGCACCCGTGTCGGATATCAAGTAGGCGGATTGACGGTTTTCATCGGACGGTGCTTGTGGCTGGAAGGCGGAGGGAGATTCCTCCTTGCCGGAGGGATCGGTTACAAGATCCCGAAGGTGCATCTCCCGGACGATCCTGCCCATCTCTTCCA
>CAIZIQ010000072.1 GCA_903933015.1 uncultured Spartobacteria bacterium
ACCGAGACGCCCTTCCCTGTCCGTTGCGTCCGTGAACTCCTCGATACCTCACTATTCTCGCCGGGAGCCCGAGATGTTTCTGCCTTTGAGGCGGGATGTTCCGTCGGAGCCTCCGCCTTCGAGCTAGCGCGCGTCTGTGAGCGCGTGGAGGCAAGCGACTACTCCGACTCCTTCATTACTGCCGCCAATAAGCTAAAGGAGACAGGGAGTCACATCAGCGAGCGTCTTCTTGAGGGTTCGATCACTGCTTCTTTCAAGGCCCTCGTTCCTCCTGAGATCGATCGAAGCAGGGTTTCGTTTTCCGTGCAGGACGCCACAAGTCTTCCCGAAGGAATGGGTCCCTACGATGTGGTCTTGGCGGCCAATCTTATCTGCCGCCTTCCCGATCCCGAGGCATTCCTTGCGCGCCTTGGAAGCCTGGTCAAACCGGGCGGGCAGCTCCTGCTCACGACTCCCTTCACCTGGCTTGAGGAATACACACCAAGGGACCGGTGGATCGGCGGCATCGATCCTGATCGTCATAGTGAGGAGGAACTCACAAAACGTCTCTCCGGAGAGTTCAAGCTGCATCGGCGGGTCGATCTGCCATTTCTCATACGGGAGCATGAACGCAAATACCAACTCGGCATCGCACTCGGAACCTCTTGGGTCCGCCTCTAATCTGCTCTCCGAGCTTCCTAAGCTCTCTGATCCAGCTGACACCGTAGATCCCGTTGATTGGGAAGCCCGTTATCAGGCGGGCGATACACCTTGGGACGAGGGGTACGCAGCACCTGCCCTCACGGAATTCCTGACAAGACACCCGATCCATGGCGAGGTCCTCGTCCCGGGATCAGGTCCTGGTCACGATGTTCGGGCTCTTGCTACTCACGGTGCCCACGTTACCGGGCTCGATCTTTCATCCTCTGCAATCGCCCTCGCACGTTCGTACCCACCTGCCGGCGGCGAACACTATGCGCAAGGGAATCTCTTTGCCCTTCCTGAGTCATGGAACGGACGCTTTGACTGGGTCTTCGAGCATACCTGCTTCTGTGCCATCCCTCCGGCACTTCGATCCGAGTATGCAAAGGCGATCACTGCGGTCTTGAAGCCCGGAGGTCACTTCTTCGCCATCTTCTATCTCAATCCTGCCGCACTCTCTGGCCCCCCCCATGGAGTCGCGCTCGAAGAAATCACCGATCTCTTCAATTCCGATTTCGAACTGCAGGAGGCATGGCTCCCATCCGAGGCCTTCGAAGGCCGTGAAGGGCGCGAGATCTGCCAGCTGTGGAGGAAAGGCAGTTTAGTCAAAAGTTCCAGATGATTTGTGATTAGGATGCCTTTCAGAACAATGCAGCCACAAAAAGTGACTGAACTGCTGACAACGTTGATGGCTTAGTCTGAATAGAATTCAGACTCTTACTCCTGTGCCTTCTGTGCATCTTGTGGCTAACACTCTGTGTACAGCGAACAGTCTAATTGGATCGATTCACCCCCACTCCCCTCATGAGCGACTGTTGTCATCAAAATCACCTTAAGACGGCAAATACTCCCGTAGCATCCGCCGCCGAGGGCTCGCTCTACACCTGCCCGATGCATCCGGAGATTCTCGCCGACAAAGCAGGTGATTGCCCGAAGTGCGGGATGCCGTTGGAACCGTTGATCCCATCGGTTGAGGAAGATGATGAGGCTGCACGGATAGGCAATCGAACGCTCACAGCTGCGCTTCTTGGACTGCCGCTCCTCGTAATCGCCATGGCTCCGATGGTGGGTCTCTACCTCCTTCCGGACAGACTCTGCGGATGGGTGGAGATGGCTCTCTCGCTTCCCGTGCTTTTCTGGTGCGGTGCGCCGATCTGGGTGAAGGGATGGCGCTCCTTTATCGGAGCCCAGCTCAATATGTTCTCGCTGATTATCCTGGGAACGGGGGCAGCTTTTCTGCAAAGCGTTTGGACCCTCCTGCTGGGGAGAGCCCCCCATGGTCTTTATTTCGAGGCCGCCTCGACGATCATGGTCCTTGTCCTGCTAGGCCAGTGGCTGGAAGCACGGGGTCGTGCGCGCGCTGGATCATCCCTTCGCGAACTGCTCGACCTTACCCCACCAAAGGCCCTCCTCGTGACACCCAAAGGTGACCACGAGGTTTCTGTCTCGGAACTCCACCCCGGCGACCTGATCCGCATCCTTCCGGGAGGAAAGATCCCGGCTGACGGCACGATCACCGAGGGCTGGAGTTCGATTGACGAGTCGATGCTTACCGGTGAGCCGCTTCCCGTCGAGAAGCAGGCTGGATCACGAGTCTCCGCGGGCACGCTCAATCGGCAAGGGAGCTTCATCCTCCGGGTGGACTCCGCGGGAGCAGGCACACTCCTTTCCGGGATTATCGCCACCGTAGCGCAGGCCCAGCGCAGTCGAGCCCCCGTCCAGCAACTCGCGGACAAGGTCGCCTCTCTCTTTGTCCCGATTGTCCTGGGGCTTTCGGCCATCACGCTGATCGCTTGGATCCTGCTCGGCGGCAGCTGGCTCATGGGTCTGCAATCCTCAGTCGCCGTCCTTCTCATCGCCTGCCCCTGCGCTCTGGGGCTGGCTACTCCGATGGCGCTGATGGTCGGTATCGGTCAGGCAGCACGACACGGGATCCTCGTGCGCGATGCGGCATCCCTCCAGAACCTCTCGGCAGCCACACTACTCGCTCTCGACAAGACGGGGACCCTCACCGAAGGG
>CAIZIQ010000073.1 GCA_903933015.1 uncultured Spartobacteria bacterium
ATGATGAATTCCTGACGCGTATTGCCGATGGAGGAAACGGCGGGATCCTTCTGCTCGACATTGCGGAGATCGACGCCGCGCTTGGCGAGTTTTCCGATCATGATCTCTCGGACCCCTTTGAGCTTGTTGGCATCCTCCGCGGTGAGGGTGATGAGTTCCGGCTTCGTCAACTCGATCTTGGCGCTGCTTCCCTTGAAGTCGAAACGTGTCGCCAACTCTTTCACGGCCTGATTCACCGCATTCTCGATCTCCATCCGCTCGATTTCCGAAACAATGTCAAAGGAAGGCATAAGCGGGAGTTTAAAGTGAAAAGTGAAAAGTTGAAGGTGAAAAGGTGCGGGAGCAACGTGTTGTTCAAAAGTCCGAAGATCAGCAGATCGAGGATGCGTGGCCAGTGACGACCGGCAGACAAAGGTTGAGCCCAGCCTCCTTTTGCGGGTTGCAATCCCCCCCTTCTGCATGGATCTTATTCACCCCGCAGAATCCGCGGTATCACCGAGAACAATGAGCGCCACCACGACAGACAAGACCCAGAAACCCCGCACCGAGAACACGCGTGTGAGCGAGGTGACGCGCCTGGTTTCGCCCCGCGAGGTGAAGGAAAAGCTCCCCGCCAGCACCGAGATCCTCGCCAAGGTCACGGAGTACCGCGAGACCTGCCGCCGCATCCTGCGCGGCGAGGATCCCCGCCTGCTCGTGATCGTCGGACCCTGCTCGATCCATGATCCGGTCTCCGCGATCGATTACGCGAAGCGCCTTGCCGCCCTCTCCAAGGAGGTCGAGGAGAAGCTTTTCATCGTGATGCGCGTCTATTTCGAGAAGCCCCGCACGACCGTGGGATGGAAGGGCCTCATCAACGACCCCTATCTCAACGAATCCGGGGAGATGGAACACGGCATCAAGGTTGCGCGCCAGCTCCTGCTGGATGTCGCGGCGCTGGGTCTGCCCGCCGCCACCGAGGTGCTCGACCCGATCATGCCCCAGTACATCGCCGACCTGATCAGCTGGTCGGCCATCGGGGCCCGCACCACCGAGTCGCAGACGCACCGCGAGATGGCCAGCGGTCTCTCGATGCCCGTTGGCTTCAAAAACGGCACCGACGGCAGTATCCAGACGGCGATCGATGCGATGCGCTCCTCGCGCAGCAGCCACAGTTTCCTCGGCATCGACCAGGAGGGCATGACCAGCATCATCAAGACCGCCGGCAATCCCGACGGTCACCTCGTGCTGCGCGGAGGCCGTGATGGCGTGAACTATCACCCTCATCAGACCGCTGACGCCGCTGCGAAGCTCAAGGCGGCCGGTGTCCCCTCCGCCATCATGGTCGACTGCAGCCATGCCAACAGCGGCAAGGATCCCGCACGTCAGCCCGATGTCTGGAGGAGCATCCTGGAGCAGCGCGCAGCCGGACGCACCGACATCGTCGGGGCGATGCTGGAGAGCCATCTCGAATTCGGCGCCCAGTCGCTTGGCAACGATCCCTCAAAGCTACGCTACGGAGTATCGATCACCGATGCCTGTCTCGATTGGGAGGCAACCGCCGGACTGCTCCGCCAGGCGTAAAAGTTCCAAGGCCTTTCCTGCCCGTGGCACCTCTCGTTCGCGAAGTTTCCTTCGCGGCGCTCGACTTCGAGTCGGCCGGCGAGCGGGCCAATGAAGCCGGAGTGCCGGTGCAGATCGGGATCGCCCGGATGGAATGTCTCCTCCCGCAGCGGGAGACCTTCTACCGAAGCTACCTGAAGACGGAGCGACCCGTCACCTGGTCGGCCCAGCAGATCCACGGTATTACGAATGAGGATTTGAAAGGTGCCCCGGAACTTCTCTCTCTCTGGCCAGAGCTCAAACAGCGGCTCGGAGGTCGGTGGATCGTCGCCCATGGGGCCGGTACCGAGAAACGGTTCCTGCGCGCCTTCCCCCTGCATGGCTTCGGTCCCTGGATCGACACCTTGACGCTCAGCCGAAAGATTCTGCCGGGAAGAAAATCCTACGCTCTCTCGGATCTGGCGGCGGAGTTTGACCTGGAGACGGAAGCCCGCCCCCAGTTGCCCGATTTCCGCTGGCATGAAGCCCTCTCGGATGCACTGGCCTCTCTCCTGCTGCTCAAGAAGTTGATCGAACTTTCGGGGATCGCCGATCACCAGGCGGAAGTTCTGCTGGTGGGAAAGTAAAAAGTGGGAAGTCTTCGAAGCTAAGAAGACCAATGTCGGAACTTTGGCACCTTTGACTTTTCACTTTCCTTCTCTCCAGCCACCGGCTGGAGGAGTGGTGCTCGGGGGGGGACTTGAACCCCCATGCCTTTCGGCATACGCCCCTCAAACGTACGTGTCTGCCATTTCACCACCCGAGCATTGATGGGTCGGTGATCATACGACGGGAAGGCCCGGTGGCAAGAGATAAAAACTCAAAAAAGTTGTTGTCTCCTGAAACCTTCCATGGCATCCTCTCACTCCTTTTTCCAAAGATTTCCCATGTCCTACGCAATCATCCAAACCGGCGGCAAACAGTACCGCGTCTCCGAAGGAGATGTCCTGAGTGTCGAGAAACTCGATGCCGAAGCAGGCAAAGAAACCACTTTCAGCGATGTCCTCCTCGTCGTGAACGGCGACAAGGTCAACCTCGGCGCCCCTCTCGTCTCCGGTGCCAGCGTGAAGGCTGAGGTCGTCGAGCAGTTCAAGGATGACAAGGTCATCGCCTTCAAGTTCAAGCGCCGCAAGGGCTACCACCGTACGGTTGGCCATCGCCGCCAGCTCACCAAGCTGAAGATCACCAAGATCTCCGCCTAAATATCTTTTACCCTAACTAACCCTTAAGCATCTACTGCCATGGCACATAAAAAAGGACAGGGAAGCGTCAAGAACGGACGCGATAGCATCAGCAAGCGCCTCGGCGTGAAGAAGTTCGGCGACCAGACCGTGGTCGCAGGCAACATCATCATCCGCCAACGCGGTACCAAGTTCGTTCCGGGCCGTAATGTCGGTCTCGGACGCGACTACACCATTTTCTCCCTCGTGGATGGTAAGGTTCGCTTTGATCGCGCAGGCCGTCGTGTGAACGTCGATCCCGTTGTCGCCGCAGAGGCCGCAGCCAACTAAGTTTTCTTCCATTCTGGAAGGGATGACCACCCTCGGCACTCCAATGCCGGGGGTTTCTTCTGCCCAGAAAGCTCCCATGCCTCGATTTGGAGTATTGGGATCCGGCAAAGGGTCCAACTTTCGCGCCCTGGCCGAGGCATGGCGCACCGGCACCCTCGGTTGCGAACCCGTGATCGTGCTTTCGGATAACGAGAGCGCAGGCATCCTGGATCTGGCCCGTGGCTTTGAAATCCCCGCGCACTTCGTGCCTCCCGGCCCCTTCCGGACCAAAATGTCCCCAGAGGCCGAGACCGAAATCGTCCGCCTGCTACGCGAAGCAAAGGTGAATTTCGTGGTGCTGGCGGGCTTTATGCGCGTGATTAAGGAACCCCTTCTCATGGCCTTCCCGGGACGCATCCTGAACATCCACCCCTCCCTGCTTCCCGCCTTTCGCGGACTTGAGGCATGGCGTCAGGCTGTGGAAGCCGGCGTGCCGGAAGCAGGTTGCACCGTGCATCTCGTCGATGCTGGGGTCGATACGGGAAAAATTCTCGGGCAGGCCAGCGTTCCCGTGCTGCCCGGCGATACCGCGGAGACGCTGCATGCCCGGATCCAGGTCGAGGAGCATGAACTCTACCCCCGAATGGTAAGGGAATTCGCCGAGGAACTCAGGGCCTGATCCTAAGACTTTTAAATCTGGAAAACAGGCAGGAAGGAAGATGAAGGGTTAGGGTGATGATATCCCCATGACTGGGTTTCGATTCTCGATTCCATGGACGGCAATCGCTTGGTGAGATGTTCCCGTCATTTTCCCTATTCCTGCTTTCCTGTTTTCCAGATTAACTTCTGCCCTCTTCTCCCAGCCTCTCTCCTTCAACTTTCATCCTTTAGCCTTCAGCCTTTTTTCCCGTGTCCGGCTTCCGACTCTTTGATCTCAATCCCGAGCAATACCGCGCCGCCACCCACGGGGATGGACCGATGCTGATCCTGGCCGGAGCAGGGACGGGAAAGACCCGCGTCCTGACGGCACGCATCGCCTGGCTTGTCGCACAGGGAGTTGATCCCTCGTCGATCCTCGCCGTGACATTCACCAACAAGGCCGCGAAAGAGATGCGCGAGCGCGTCGCCGGTTCGGTGAACTCGGAGCAGGCCAAACTGATCACCCTCTCGACATTCCATGCGCTCTGCGTCCGTATCCTCCGAAAGCATGCCGCCCTGCTGGGCTACAAGGAAAACTTCAGCATCTTTGACGAGTCGGACCAAATGGGGCTCATGAAGAAGCTCGCGGCGCGCATCCACGACAAGGAGAACCCTCTCGACCCGAACCTCGCCCGCAATGTCATCAGCAAGGCGAAAAACTTCGGCATCGCTGAGCCCGACACCACCGACACGGCCCTCGGCAGTCTCTTCTCCAAGTATCAGAACGAGCTTCGCACGCTCAACGCCATGGACTTCGATGACCTGCTGCTCAAGGCACGCGAACTCCTGCGCGATCATCCCGAGGCACGCGCCGATCTCCGTTCCCGCTACCAACACATCCTCGTCGATGAGTTCCAGGATACCAACAAGCTCCAACTCGAACTGGTGAGCCTGCTGGCTGGCGATGAGCGCCCGAATATCTGCGTCGTGGGCGACGACGACCAGAGCATCTATGGGTGGCGCGGGGCCGAGGCCTCGAACCTGCTGGAGTTCGAGCGGCACTTTCCCGATCCCGAAGTCATCAAACTGGAACAGAATTACCGGAGCACCGACATCATCCTCTCGGTAGCGAACCGGCTGATCAAAAACAATGCCCGTCGCCGCGGAAAGAACCTCTGGAGCGACCGCAAGGAAGGGGATCCCGTCCGGATCCTCTCCGCTGCCGACGACAAGACAGAGGCCGAGTTCATCGCCGACGAGATCCAGGCCTCGGGACCGCAGAGTTCAAAGGCGAGGCCTTGGACCGATTTTGCCATCCTCTACCGCATGAACGCGCAGTCGCGTCAGTTCGAGGAGGTCCTGCGCGAGCGCCGGATTCCCTACCGGGTGGTAGGGGGAAAGAGTTTTTTTGACCGCCGCGAAGTGAAGGATGTCGTTGCCTACCTCGGTGCCCTGCTCAATCCCGACGATGATAATGCACTCCTGCGTGTCCTTGCCAACCCTCCGCGCGGCATTGGTGCGGCGACGCTTCAACTTGCCACGGAAGCGGGCGCCAAGAACGGCAAGGGACTTCTCGCGATCCTCAATGCTCCCGAACACCTCGAGGTCAGCTCCGCAAAGACACGGGCTGCCATCCAGCGGTTCACCGAGGACTGGGGGGCTTGCCGGATCCAACTCCAGACGCCGGGAGCCGATGTCTCGGCGATCCTGCGCTCCATTTTGGATGAGTGCGGCTATTTCGAGGATCTCAAGAAAAGCTGCAAGACGGATGAAGAGGCCGATAATCGTCAGGAGAATGTACGCGAGCTACTGAACGCATTGGCCGGTTATTGCCAACGCCACCCCAAGGAGGGGGCGCGCGGCTTCCTCGATGGCCTCATGCTGGAGCAGGAGAAGGAAGAAGAGAAAGCCGAGGAACGGGACGGCGTGACTCTCATCACCCTCCATGCAGCGAAAGGCCTGGAATATCCGGAAGTCTGGCTGGTTGGCGCCGAAGAGGGACTGCTTCCGCACGAGCGGTCCAAGAGCGAGGGAACCGTCGACGAGGAACGCCGCCTTCTCTATGTCGGCATCACCCGGGCGCGTCACCGGCTGACGATCACCCACTGTGCGACCCGCAGAAAATTCGGCAGCGTCATGTCATGCACACCCAGTTCGTTCCTGCTGGAGCTTGCCGGCGAGGGAGTCGAGTCGGGCAGCATGGAGGAGATTCTTTCCGAACCGATGAGCGATGATGATGTGCTCGATGGGTTTGCACAGATGCGCGCCATGCTGAATGGGTAGTGCCGAAAGGTCTCGCGCAGAGGCGCAAAGGAGCAGAGGAAGGAGTTAAAGCTCCCAAATACTCTCCCAAAAAGTCACTGAAACCTCATTAGGATGAGGTGATCGCTACAAACTATCATCCTCCAGAAGCTCAAAAATCCTTTAATCTCTGCTCGAAAAACTCCGCGTTCTCCACGTCTCCGCGTGAGGCCTCAAGTCAGTCTAGCTTCCAATCAATTCGCAGGGGTAGCGCTAGGCTGGGGAGAGGGAGTGACCGAGGGGGTGCTGGCTGGACTGGCGGATGGGGAGGGCTCGGGTGAGGGGGAAGCGGTCGGAGATGGCGTTGGCAAGGCCTTCTCCGCAGGGCGAAACTCAGTGTGCCGGATGCGGCCACCGGCCTCGGCGGTCCAGATACTCAAGGCGATGGAGAGCGTACTGCCAAGAAGGACGGCCCAACCGATCCAGGCTGCCTGACGAGGAAACTTGATCAGGGCAATCAGGGCAACCAGCGCCAGAATCCCGGCGGCATAGACCACGGGAGCCGTCGCCTTGGCCCGATGGCTATGTTCCCGGAAAGCAGCTTTCCCTGCAGCATCCATTCCCGGATCGATCGAGCCATCGGCAAAGGATTCCTGAGCAGCCTCCCCCGTCTCCATGATCGCCGGCATGGTCCCGGCGCAGAGGATCACCGCCAAGAGTCCTGAGGCCAGAGCCCCCCGACTGTGGAATAGGATCCCGATCAGAACCGGGAGGCAGGCGAGCGTGAGTCCGATGATCGGGACATGATTGATGGCCAGATGAAGGTGGGCCGGAGTGAAGAGCTGTGCCATAAGGGTGGAAGCTTGGGGTTGGTTCGTTGTCTAGCTAGGAGCGGGGCTTCCAGAGTGCGGCATCAAGACAGGCCCAAAGATGAATGATCCAGCCCAGAAGAAAAACCCAGAGAATCCCGGTGAAAACAAAGAAGAGGATGGCCGGGAGGAGTCTCCCTTGAATCAACTGTCCCAAGCCGGGGATGAAGAAACTGGCTAATGACGCGATCACATTGCCGGCGGTGCCTTGTCCAGATGTCATGACCCTAGAGTTGACTCAGGAGATCCTCAGTGTCCAGTCCTACCCTTCCCCGGCTTTCTAACTACAAAACCCTTCGCAGGGCTAACCATGGACCTCATGGTGATCATTTTTGATCACAAGCTAAGCAGGACGCTTAGTAAGAAGCCTCCATTTACTCTGTAGGACGAAGAAAAAGATCTTGGCACGCCCTATGCTTTTACGTATCAACGGGGCTTCAGCAAGTCCCACCAACCAACCTAAACCTACCATGAAACTCATCACACGCGTCGCTGCGTTCGCCTTTACGGCGGTCGCCGCCACTACACCGCTCAAGGCATTGAATAATGCCGCCCAGCAGGACGACAGTCAGCAGGCCTCTGCTGCTGCCAAGGATTACTCCACCAAGACCACCAACTCCGTTGCCTCCGGCAAGGATGTGAAGGCTCCTGTGGCTCCCGTCACGGCAGCCAGCCCGACCTTCACCTTCAATGTCAGTGAAAACTACGACAGCCGCTACATGTTCCGCGGCGTCGATGTGCTCGCTGGTACGGGGCTCCTCTCCACAACCTTTGCTCCTACTTGGCACATCACTGCCAACGATGCGATCACCATGCCTCTCTGGTATGCCACGGCCGTGAAGAGCAATGCTGCCAACTCCGCATACCGCGAGCTGGATGTGCCCATCAACTACACCCACACCATCGGTCAGTGGACCCTCGGCGCAGGATACACCCTGTATAACTACTTCAATGCGCCTTCCTTCTGCAACAAGCCCGCCCATCAGGGTGAGCAGAACGAAATCAACGAGAACGTTGCCTACACCTACACCAACAGCATCGGAAGCTTCACCCCTTCTATTACCTACTACCAGGAACTTGGTACGCCCATCGGATACAACTATGGTTGCGTGAACCCCGGTTCCAGCTTCCTGAGCCCTGCGCTGACCGCCGCGATCCCTCTCACCTTTATCAAGAAGGATGGGTCGGTTACCTTCAATCCTAATACCCAGCTGAACTTTGGCTTCCGTTACAACGACAACGCCAATGCCCAGGCTCTCTCCGGCCTGAACAACTGGCAGTTCCAGCTCCCCGTCACCTGGCAGGTCACGAAGGTCTGGTCCGTCACAGGATACTGGGCCTACAGCCTTCAGAGCGCAGGTCTTGCCACCGGCACTGTCAGCACTGGCCAGTCCCTCGGTTGGGCAGGTGCCAGCGTCGGTGCCTCATTCTAAAAGATTTAGTTAGACTGACAAAAAAGCCCCGGAGGAAACTCCGGGGCTTTTTCTTTGTGCGAGCCAACCGGCCTGTTGAACAGCACTTTGCTCCCGCAAAGCGGTGCTGCCCTTCGGGCTTCCCTCCGGTAATTTCTCCTCACCTCTTCCCAGAGGCTTGGTTCACCCTGCGGGCTGTGCGTTGCACAGAAGATGCCGACCATTTCCCAATGGCCGGCGCTTTTTAGAAAAACCTGTACTCCCCAGCAGGAAAACAGTCAGTACGCCAGGACCTTGGCCAGAAAGCGCTGAGCCTCGATGGATTGGGGTCTCTCAAAAAACTCTCCCGCGGAGCCGTGTTCCAGAACCCGCCCCTCACTCAGAAAGGCCACCTGGTCGGCGATCTTGCGGGCAAATCCCATCTCATGAGTGACCAGCAGCATGGGGGTCAGGCTGCCTTTTAGCTCCGCAATGAGTTCCAGTACCTCGGCAGTCATCTCCGGGTCCAGAGCCGAGGTCGGCTCATCAAAGAGGAG
>CAIZIQ010000074.1 GCA_903933015.1 uncultured Spartobacteria bacterium
GGGTTTGTCCATGGCGTGATGAATACCGACAACATGGCCTTGAGCGGGGAAACCATCGACTACGGTCCCTGCGCCTTCCTCGACACCTACCATCAGGGGACCGTCTTTAGCTCGATCGATCGTGGCGGTCGCTATGCCTACGCCAACCAACCCGACATCGCGCATTGGAATCTGACCCGATTGGCTGAATCGTTGCTTCCACTGATCGACAGCGATCAGGTAAAAGCCGTCGCCGCCGCCGAGGGGGTGCTGGGCAAGTTTCCTCTACAGTTCAGCAGACATTATGAGGCCGGTTTACGTAAAAAGCTCGGCCTGATCACGGAAGAGGCTGGGGATTGGGAACTGGCAAAGGGACTGCTGGAATGGATGCAGGCCGCCGAGGCAGATTTCACCACGACGTTTGTCACGCTGACCAAGTCCGTGGAGACAGGGCGATTGGATACTGCCCTTGCTCAGGGAAGTGAAGGATTCCATGCATGGTACGAGCAGTGGACGGCGCGACTGGAGCGGCAGAATCATCCCAAGGTGGAAGTCGCTGCCACGATGCAGGGGGCCAATCCCGTGATCATCCCCCGCAATCATCGTGTCGAGGAGGCGTTGGCAGCCGCGGGAAGCGGCGATCTAACCCTCCTAAACCGACTGCTTGAGGTGCTGGCCAGGCCCTTTGATAAAACCGCTACGAACGAACCCTACCGCGGTCCCTCACCTCCTGACGGAGCGCCTTACCGGACGTTCTGTGGGACGTAAACCAAGGCGGACGGAAAACAGAGGCACGCTCTCACGCGTTGCATCCGGGTTAATACGCCGCGCTTCCTGCTTTTCACGGTTGAGGGAGTGCTTTAAAGCAAAGAGTCCCATGAGATCTTCATTGCTCCCCTTAGTTCTTGCGATCGGCCTTGGTTCGTCCTTCGTCGCGATGGCGGATGAGGTGGCGCCAGCAGAGCGTATTCCCACCAATGCCGCTGTTGCCCCGGAGGCGACGCCTGCTTCTTCAGCTACTCCGGCTCCTGCCCTCTCGATAAATACGAATCGTGTCTTGAAGATCGGGGTTGCTGAGCGCCCACCCTACTCGATGAAGAACGAACTCGGCGAGTGGCATGGCATCGGCATCGACCTCTGGGAGGAGATCGCCAAGAAGTTGGGGATCAAATACAGCTACGAGGAGTGTCTCCAATCCGAGATGCACGACAAGCTGAAGACCGGTGAGATCGACTCGATACTCGTGACGGCCCAGAGCGCAGATTTTCTGAATACGGAGGTCTTCACCCAGCCTTATGTTTACAGCCATGGGGCGGCGGTGATTAGTCACCTTTCCCTGGCCAGCTCCCTTCAGAACATCATCGATCATCTCGTAAAGAGCGGCATGTTCCTGATCGTGATGTGCATGTTCCTGACGATGTTTGTGATCAGCTTGATCCTCGTTTATTTCGAGGGCCGTAGTGAGGGAGGGCACTTCGAGGGGCCTCCGCTGAAACGCTTCGCGAGTGCTCTCTGGTTCACTGCAGTCACCATGACCAGCGTCGGCTATGGGGACTCCGCGCGTCTCTCACTGATAGGGCGTTCGATTACCTTCATTTGGATGCTTCTTGGCATCCTTTTCATTGCACTCTTCACCGGATCGGTCGTTTCCTCGCTGACCACCGCCGAATTGAACTCTTCCCTAGTCCGTCTCGAGGATCTCTCCCACTATCGATGCGGTGTCTTTGCCGGAGCCAAGATGGAGAATGTCCTGCTGGCAAAGGGCATCCCGTGTCGCAAGTATCCGACACTCATGGAGGGATTCGGGGCGCTCCAGAGGGGGCAGATCGGGGCGTTTGCCCTGGATGCGATCTCGGGCACGACCATCGTGAACCAAGAGTATCCGGGCGAGTTCAAGATTTGTGTCATGCCGACGATCCAACTGGTCTACAGCTTTGCCTTCCGGAAGGGAGAACCGCTCTTCCCGTCCATTAATGACGAGGTGATCCGATCCACGCTGGCTCCCGATTGGCGCAGCAGGATCGAGCGCTGGTCAGGCCCGATACCGTTCTGAGGTTTTTACGATGGAGCTCTAGATCGTATGGCTCTTTCGGAAAAGGACGCTCTGACGTCGTGAAAACGTGACCAGACGCTTGTTGGGAAGCTGTACCTCTACCAGTCCTTCGGCATTTGTCCGTAGGGAGACAAGATTATTTAAATTAATCAACTGATCCCTGGTTGCCCGGAAAAACATCGTGGAATCGAGTTTCTTCACGAGGTACTTCATGGGTTTATTAACCTTCCCTCTACTACCACCCCAAAAGACCTCTGTCGAATTCCCGGTCGTCATCAATAAGTCGATGCTTTCCACAGGGAGGAGGATGCATTCACCATCAATCTTGAGCAAAATTGAGTCTCCCTTGCTTAGGGAAGGTGATTGATTTTCCGTTATAGGGAGTCGTGCAAGTGCCTTGGCAAGGCGCTTCTCGTCAAAGGGTTTAAGGAGGTAGTCGACAGCTTCCTCCTCAAAGGCTCTGGCGGCGAAATACTCGTAAGCTGTGGTGAAGATAACGGGAGGATGGTCAGGACCGAGTTGCCTCAGCAGATCAAAACCGCTTCCGCCCGGCATCTGGATGTCCAGCAGGATGAGATCAGGACGTGAGGAGTTGGCCGAGGAGAGTGCCTCCGTTACGGAGGAGGCTTCCCGGATCACACCCCGCATTCCGAGTGAGAGAAGCATACGCTTGAGTTCCGAGCGAGCAGGGCGCTCGTCCTCGACAATCAGGATCGCGAGATCCCGAGGCAACGTATTTAAAATCTGAGA
>CAIZIQ010000075.1 GCA_903933015.1 uncultured Spartobacteria bacterium
CTTATTTCTCTGAACTAATAGCCTTCCTTCAAATCACCTAAAGCCTCCTCTATGAACCTCACCACACGTCCTCCCCGCAGCCCCCGCACCCGCCTCGGCGGATATGTCATCCTTCCCCGCATGCTCGACAAGGGTCGCGCCCAACTCGCTGGAACGAATGGAGAGTATCATTACAACTGCCCGCTCGATCAGCATTTCATCACCTTTACAGGAGTTGATCCCGAGGCTCTTCTGGTCGAACTGAAGGCAGGCAAAGGAGATGGCGAGATCCTGGAGTGGGTCACTGCCAACGCGAAGTCCAAGCACACGGAACTTGAAATCAAGGCTTGGTCGGCTTGGCAGGAGAGCCGCGTTCCTTCATCCGTTGAGAATCGCGAATACATGCACGAGGCCCAGAAGAAGATCGCCCCGAAGCGTGATGATATCAGCGGATGGTTCGATCTGCTGGATGTCGATGACTACGTGAGCTTCGGCGGGAAAGCCTGAGGATTCTTCGGTAGCGAGGGGTTGATGCCATGAGTCACTCCAACTCCTACCTGATGACACTCGACTGCCCTGATGGGGTGGGTCTTTTGGCGCGTATCACGAACTTTGTTGCCTCGCTGCAGGGAAACTTCACCGAGGTCAACCAATTCACCGACAAGATCAACGACTGGTTCCTTGCGCGATTTGCTTTTGAGATCGAGCGTGAGTCCACTCTTGAGGAGATCCGTCATGCCTTTGCACCGATCGCGGCGGAACTTAATGCCAGTTGGTCGATTCGTGATGGAGGGAAGCCTCTCCGGACGGTTCTGCTGGTGAGTAAGGAAGACCATTGCCTGGCAGACCTGCTCTGGCGGTGGCGTTCCGGAGAACTCAACATTGAGATTCCCCTGGTGGTTTCCAACCATCCTGATCTGAGGCCAGTGATCGAGAAGGAGGGGATACCCTTCCTTCATATTCCCATTCCGCAGGAGCCTGCGGCCAAGGATATTGCGTTCAGGCAGATGAGCGATGCAATCTGCGAGGTTTCCGGGGAGTTGACCGTTCTCTGCCGTTACATGCAGATCCTCCCCGAGTGGTATTGCGAGGAGCATCACAATCGCGTCATCAACATCCACCACTCCCTCCTTCCCGCCTTTGCGGGCGCTGATCCCTACAAGCGCGCCTATGACCGCGGTGTGAAGTTGATTGGGGCCACCTGCCATTACGCGACGGGGGAGCTTGATGCCGGACCCATCATCCATCAGGAAGTCCTGAGCGTGGAGCACTTCCACACGCCGAATGATCTCAGGAGGTTGGGACGTGACTGTGAACGACTGGCTCTGGCCCGGGGTGTCCGTCTCCATGTTGAGGACCGAGTGGTGGTGCATAACTCCCGAGCCATCGTTTTCGGGGACTGAGTTTTAGATGCCCGCGGTAATATGGTCTACTTCAGGGGCTTGTTTCCCGTCTCCCTAGCTCCGAAATTCAGCAGGAGACTGACAAGGGCAGCAAAGATCAGCAGAAGTGCCGGAGCCATTCGATTGTGAGTCATCGCTATCAGGGCCACGCAGGCGAGGGGTGTGGTTCCCCCAAGAATGCCCGCTGAGACATTGTAGGAAATACCCAATCCGGTTGCACGAAGGGTCCTAGGGAACATTTCAGCAAGCCAGACCTGATAGGTGGCGGATCCCAAGGTGACAAAAATCATGAAGATCACCATCGCGGCCAAAGCCACGGTATTGTTTCCCTTGTTCACGATCTGGAAGAGCGGGTAGCAGCCGATGAGTATCCCTGCCAAAGAAATCATGGCCACCGGTTTGCGTCCGAATTTGTCCGAAAGGAAACCAGCCAGCGGCGCCATGAAGAGAGCTGCTCCGACGCTGACGGATTGGAGTCCCAGGGCAACCGTCTCCCCGAAGATCTTCCCCCCCACAAGATAGGACGACATGAAGATCGCAATTGTATAAAAGCCTGCTTGAAAGGCCCAACCCCCAAGAGCCCCTCTGATCAGCGCCCAGGGATGTTCGATGAGGACATGCAGGACACTGGAGCGTCTGTGCCGTTTTCCCACATGAACCTCCGGCTTTTCTTCCTGAGGCAGACTGGTACGAAGGACTGCAATTGAGAGGCCAAGCGGAATGGATGCCAGAAAAGGAAGAC
>CAIZIQ010000076.1 GCA_903933015.1 uncultured Spartobacteria bacterium
CGACTTGAATGTCCTGCTGGCTGTCTTCATGCCGCTGGATACGGCGTTCATGAGGCTTTCCACGCTCACATTCTCCACGCCGAACTGCATTCCCGAGAGGGAGAAGGCGGAGCCGTCGCCCCCACCGTTATTATTGTTGCCGACACTGGCACCGGAACCATTTGTGCCGCTTGAGGCTCCGGCTCCCGGCCCCCCACCTCCGCCAACCGCACCAGCAACATTCGGATTACCCTCGGCAACCAGCTTTGCCTGGCCAGCTTGCTTGTTATAACCGAGCTTGTCTGCCATCTGCTGAAAGCTCGCCAGTGACTGGTCTCCGTCGTCAAAGAGGGCCCGGTAAAAGCGGTTGGCAATGATGACGTGCTGGTAGCGGCGCTGGACAAAGAGCTGAAGGATCAAGGCCTGGAACTGAAACTTGGCCTGTCCCTCCGCCGTGGCGATCTGCATCTTGTTGTGCTCGATGGTCTGCCCGACCGAGGCCAACTCACGCTTGGTAGGCTCCATGCGCGCCTGACGCTCGAGTTGCTGGTTGGCATTGTTGTTGGCGACATCGTTCTTATCGGTCGCTGTCTGCTGAAGCGGCCTGTCACGGGAAGCCAGGAGGTTGTTGTACTCGGCGATGGAGCGTTGCTTTTCGAGCTGTTGGTTCAGTTCCGTCAACCGGGCAATCTCAACCCTGCTATTGGCGGCCGCATAGACAGCATCATGGATAGTGGTGCAGATGTTGGCATCGCTCTCGAATTCCGAAGCCTTGGGCAGCAGGGCGAAGGCAGCATCCTGATTCTGTTTGCTGGCGGGGGGGGCCAGCAACTCCATGATCGTACTGATGTTCTTGCGATAGGTTTCAGCGGCCTCCGATGTCTCGGCGGGAGCGTTCAGAAACTGCTCAAACTGCGTGCCGGCAAGGGGATTGTTGAAAAATGCAATGAAGGTGTTGATCTTGGAATTCAGGATTGATTTCTCAAGGGCGAGGTTGGATGCCCCCATTCCGTTGCGTCCGATGATGGTATTGTCGGCGGCGGAAGTGAGGGGGTTCCCCTGTTTGTATTGCTGACCCGTCTCGTGAAGCGTGTTGGCATTGTCAGCCGGCGCCTGCTGCTGGGCGGAAGCATTCAGGGCCAAGGTTGCCCCTGTCAGGAGGCAGAGATACCGGATGTTGGAGAGGGTCTTCATGGACGCTTTATGGCTTGCTCGCCTCCTCGACCTTCAACAGGCCGTCCTCAATGACCTTCACCTTCATGATGTAATGCTGTCCCTTCTGGATCGTGAGTCCCCCAAGCTGAGGAGGGAGAAGCACGGGAAGTATCTCGGGAGCCGTGTTGCCACCCTTGTCACCCCGCTTGAGCACGACAGAAAAAAGCCTGCCCTTGGTGGGGGAGTTGCCGAGCGCGGAATCGATCTCGACATTGATCTTGTAGGTGTTGCCCCGCAGGGAGTTGGCATTGTTGTAATAGATCGCCGGATCCAGTTCCTCGGTCGTGCGAAGCGAGGAATCCCCTCCCTGATGAAGAACGAAATAGGCAGCGCCCCCCCCAAGCAAAACAATGAGGGCGATCAGCCAGATCGGGAAGCCTTTGGATTTCTTTTGGCGAGACATGGCAAAAACATCAGCCTCCCACCGATAAAACTCAAACCGAATCGGTGCCGACCTCAATTTGCCGTTCCAGCCTCCGGATCCGTTTGTGATAGCGGACACCATCCGGCCCCAGACTAGCTGGATCGATTGCCGGGTCGCCGAAGAACCGGTCCCAGATCCTCTCAAAGGAGTGCACTGCCAAAGGGAAGGTGACCGAAAGTTCGAGAGCTCTCTCATAAAAGGATAGCGGGCGCCTCTTCACGGCTTCACGGGTTACTGCAAACTGGGCTCCACACCGGAAGTGAAAGAGAGCAGGTGATGGTTCGCCGAAGAGTTCCTCGTAGAGCCTGCCGGTTTCCAATTCCCGGCGTTCCGGATTCTTGCTCCAAGGAACAAAGAGGCGGCGGCCCGACGGATCATCCGTGTCTTCCAAAAAACCATACCAGAGGAAGGGATCGGGCGTTTCCTGCCCAGAAGCCAAGGCCATCAGACGATCATGCAGATCATGGGCGTGGTCGAACGGGTGCCCTTGGCAGAAGACCGTGACGGGAGAGAGGGCGTCGTACCGGGTCACGAGATGGGTCAGGTAGGTATGGGCCTCAAGGCCGATATTCGGCAACGTCAGGAGACTCAGGCCTTTTCTGTCACTCAAACCGGCGGGAAGCGGGTCGGAAACCCCCTTGTTATAAACCCGAATCTGGATGGATGGGGGAACTCTCTTGATCCACCTCAAATCTTCCTCATAGCGGGAGACAACCAATTCGATGGAGGGGGATGCAGAGGACATGGGATGAATTTTAATTATTCGTTCCAAAGGTCTAAAGGGGCTTGGCTAGTCTGCACCAGATCCTTTAAATAATATTCTCCTCCACATGAATATCCTGATCCTTGCCGCCGGCTACGCGACCCGACTCTATCCCCTCACCGAAAACAAGGCCAAGCCCCTGCTGGAAGTTGCCGGCAAGCCGATGATCGAGTGGGTGCTCGATAACCTGGCGCCAATCCCCGACATCGACAGGGTCTATGTCGTGACAAACAATAAGTTTGCCCGGGCTTTCGAGGAGTGGGCCGTGGCGTACAAGGCCCGCCAACCCAAGATGGAATTCACCATCGTGAACGACGGATCGACCAGCGACTCCGACAAGCTCGGGGCCATCGGTGATATCCACCATGTTCTCAAGACCCAGGGCATCTCCCATCAGGATCTCCTGGTGGTTGCCGGGGATAATCTGTTCAGCCAACCCGTGCCGGAATTCGCGATCGCCGCAAAGAATCACCCCGCCACACTCGCCCTTTACGATGTGGGAGATCTGGAGGCGATCCGGAAATACAACAATGTCTCAACGGATGAGCACGGCGTGATCACCCACTTCGAGGAGAAGCCAACCAACCCAACCAGTACCAAGACCGGGATCGCCCTCTACTACTACCGTGCGGATGTGCTTCCTCTCATTGATACCTATGTGAAGGAAGGGAATAACCCCGATCAACCGGGACGTCTGATCCAGTGGCTGTATCCCCGCATTCAGGTAGGGACCTGGGATGTCCCGGGCACCTGGTTCGACATCGGAAGCAAGGAAACTCTGGTCGAGGCCAACGAGGTCTTTCAGAAGTTCGTTTCCTGACGAAAAACTTCGGAAACGGAAGTTTCCGAAATTCGGTTTCAACCCAATCGATCTGCCCTGTTCCCGATCAGGACGACAACGGATCGCTCCCTGAGGGTCACCGAGGATTGATCCTCCAGCAGTCTTTCGGAACCGGGTTCAAGAAAATCATCGGGGGAGGACTCTCCGGTGTCCACGACCCGGCGCCAATGCATCCCGACAGGAAGCTTCGGAAGGCCGAAGGCAAGCGGTTCGTGCCACATGTTGAACGCCGCATAGATAAAGTCCCCCTCGGGTCCGAAGGCGGAGCCCATGTTGCCGGCAATCATGAAGGCAAGCGAGCGGCTCTGGGAGCTCCAATCAGGCTCGCGAGGTTTCACACCATGCCAACCGATGTCGGGGTACCCGCAGCCCTGCGTGTCGGTTCCGGTGAAATACTCGGGGCGCCTGAGTTGACTGTGCCGGCGACGGAAATCGGTCATCAACGAAACAAAGCGCTTGAGCCCGTTGCCAGCCCCTTCCGTTTCCTGATCGGCGGTCCAATCAAGCCAATTCCACTCCTCGTCGTGACAGTAGGCATTGTTATTCCCATTCTGGGTGCGCCCCAGTTCGTCACCCATCGAAAGCATCGGAACCCCCAGACTCAGGAAGAGCAGGGCCATGGCATTGCGCTGAAGGCGGTGTCGAAGCTCGTTGACTGCCGGATCATCGGTTTCACCCTCGACGCCACAGTTCCAACAGTAGTTGTCATTCGCCCCGTCTCGATTCTCCTCCCCGTTGGCGAGGTTATGCTTCCCGTTGTAGGAATAGAGATCCCGGAGCGTGAAGCCGTCATGACAAGTGAGAAAGTTCACGGAGGCAGTCGGCTTGCGGCCTGAAGGGGCATAGAGGTTCGGGGATCCAAGAATTCCCTGAACCATCTCACCAGCCACGCCGGGATCACCTTTCAGGAACCGGCGCGCCGCATCACGGTAGTGACCATTCCACTCCATCCAACGACCGTAGGCAGGAAAATTCCCGACCTGATAGAGGCCTCCCGCGTCCCAAGCCTCGGCAATGAGATCGCATCCGGCGAGAATCGGATCGAGGGCCAGCGCCTCAAGCAGTGGAGGGTTGGCGAGCGGGTGACCGTTGCGGTCGCGTCCCAGTACCGAAGCTAGGTCAAAGCGAAAACCGTCAATATGGAACTCCGATACCCAGTAGTGAAGGCAGTCGAGCACAAAGGAACGCACGACGGGATGGTTGCAGTTGAGCGTGTTGCCGCAACCCGTGTAGTTCGCATAACTCCCGTCCGGGTTGAGCATGTAATAGGTCTGATTATCGATGCCTCGGAAGGAAATCGTGGGCCCGCGCAGGTCACCCTCGGCGGTGTGGTTGAAGACCACATCGAGGATCACGGAGATGCCGGCGACATGGAGCGCCTTGATCAGATTTTTAAACTCGGAGACCTGGGTTCCATGATGACCGGTGGCGGCATAACCGCTCTTGGGAGCGTAAAAACCGACCGTGCTGTATCCCCAGTAGTTGCAGAGTTGGTGTCCGGTCAGCGGATTGATCCGCTTGTTCTCCCACTCGTCAAACTCGAAGACCGGCATGAGCTCCACGCAATTCACGCCGATCGACTTGAGGTAGGGAATTTTTTCGATCATCCCCTCGTAGGTTCCTGGATGGCGGACGCCCGAGGAGAGATGGCGGGTGAACCCGCGCACATGCATCTCGTAGATCACCAGATCCTGGACCGGCAGATTGATCGGTCGGTCGTGGCCCCAGTCGAAGTCTTCATAGGGCATCCGGGCCCGATGGGGATAGATCTCCTCCGCGGGAGGAGCTGACAACCAGACATCCCTTCCCCCGATTTCGCGAGCGTAGGGATCAAGAAGCACTTTCTTGGGGTCAAAGAGATGTCCAGCCTTGGGATCCCAAGGTCCCTCCATGCGAAAGCCGTACTCGAGTTCCTCGTAATCAAGATCGTAGACGATCATCGCGTAGACATCGCCAATCTTGCACTCGGGCGGAAAAGGAATCTCGGCAAAGGGTTGGGCCTCGCCCTTCCGGAAAAGCACCAGAATGCAACTGGTGGCGTGGGAGGAGTAGATCGAAAAATTTACGCCCCCCGGAACGTGACTCGCACCGTAGGGAAGCACATGCCCGTAACGCATCCGGAACCCGCCATACTCATGGGTGTGGTGAAAGGCCGCGCGCATCAGCGAAAAACTATCCGATTGCCGGGTAATATGGAACTCAGGAACTCAAGAATGCGTGAGGGGGGTACTGCAAGGGATGCCGCATTGAACAATCCATCCGATGAGAAATCAGGAACAATCGCTCTAGCAGGGGATGTTTGATCCAAAAAAGAGTGAAAAATTCCTGACTTCCTGAATTCCATATTATCCCTCGTATCATTCCCCCGGAGGAATCAGCGCAAAGGGCGGGATTCTGGCCATCACCGCCTCCCCCTCCTCCGTGATTCCCAAATAGGCCCCCTCGGCAACCGCCCGTCCGGCGGTGGTGTGATAGCTGTTATAGGAAAAATGTTCGCCCGGTTCGAGCCTCGGAAAGCAGCCGACGACCCCATCTCCCTCCATGGCCAGAGTCTTGCCATCCTCGCCCCGGACAACCCACTTGCGCCCCTTCACCGTAACGGTGCGGTCGCTCCCGTTACGGATCGTGATGTAGTAGACAAAGGGATGTGGCTGATCGGGAGAGGCCGGTAGATCGGGGGAGTAAACCACATGATCCACGGTGGCCTCGAAGCCGCTCAGAAGGATCGGCTTCATCGGTTCACTTTCCGGACAGAAGCGATCCTCAGGCAGCCCCTGGCACTTTGGGCTTCACTGTGGAGGAGATGTAAAGCTCCCTGAGTTGCTTCATCTCGGCCGTGGCTGGTGAACCTGTGAGAAGTTCCGCACCACGGTTGTTCTTCGGAAAAGCAATTACTTCGCGGATCGATTCCTCACCCGCGATCAGGGCGACCAGACGATCGAGCCCAAGAGCTATGCCGCCATGCGGAGGTGCACCGTGTCGGAAAGCCCGGAGCAGATGTCCGAAGAGCTCCTCCTGCTCCTCTGCGCTGATTCCAAGCACGGAGAATGTCTCGGCCTGGAGATCCCCTTCATGGATACGGATACTTCCCCCGCCGATCTCGACGCCATTGAGGACAATGTCGTAGGCCTCGGCGCGGATCGTGCCGAGCTTGGAGGGATCCTTGAGGAGTTCACGATCCTCGGCCTTGGGTCGGGTGAAGGGATGATGGACGGCGTTCCACTTGTTTTCCTCGGGATTGAAGGCAAGCATTGGAAAATCGACGACCCACAGAAAATTGAGCTGGGTCGGATCGATTGTGAGCTTCTGTATCTCGGCGACACGTAGGCGGACGCGCCCGAGTACCGTACAGGCCGTCTCCCAGGCATCTGCGCCGAAGAGCACCAGATCCCCTTCCTGCATGTCGAGACGGGCCGAGAGGGCAGCCTTCTCCGATTCGCTGAAGAACTTCACGATTGGCGACTTCCACTCCCCGTTCTCGACTTTGATGAAGGCGAGGCCCTTTGCCCCGGCATTTTTCGCTAGCTCGGTGAGTTCCTCAATCTGGCCGGTGGTGATGCAGGCGAATCCCCTGGCATTGATGGCTTTCACGACGCCTCCCGCATCAAGTGCCGCGCGAAACACCTTGAACTGACTCTGCGCGAAAATGTCGCCGACATCACTGATCTCCATCCCAAAACGGGTGTCGGGCTTGTCACTGCCGTAGCGGTTCATCGCGTCGGCATAGGTCATGCGGAGGAACGGTACCGAGATTTCCACCCCTCGGGCCTCTCGGAAAATCCGCTGGAACATTCGCTCGATGAGCCCCTGGAGATCCTCGGCCTTAATGAAAGACGCCTCGATATCAACCTGTGTGAACTCGGGTTGACGGTCTGCGCGCAGGTCCTCATCCCGGAAGCATCGGGCGATCTGGAAGTACTTGTCCACGCCACCCACCATCAGGAGCTGCTTGTACTGCTGCGGAGCCTGCGGCAGCGCATAGAAGCTTCCCGGAGTGAGGCGGGAAGGAACAAGGAAATCGCGTGCTCCCTCGGGTGTGCTCTTGGAAAGGATCGGAGTCTCGATCTCCCAGAAACCCTCGGTATCGAGCACATCGCGAATCGATTTGGTCACGCGATGGCGGAGTCGCAGGTTTGCGGCCATATCGGGACGACGGAGATCAAGGAAGCGGTGGGTGAGTCGCAGATCCTCGTTGGCAATCCGTTCGTCCATCGGGAAGGGAGGCACCTCGGAACGATTCAATACCTTGAGGGTGGAAGCGACCAATTCCACGCCTCCGGTGGGAAGTTTTGAATTTTCGGTTCCGGCGAGACGGGCGGCAACCTGCCCGCTGACGGTGATCACATCCTCGGACCTGAGGCTGTGCGCTGCGGTTGCGGCCTCAGCATGCACCTCCGGACGGAACACGACCTGGGTGATACCCTCACGGTCCCTCAGGTCGATGAAAATGACGCCGCCATGATCGCGGCGGGAGGCGACCCAGCCGCTCAGGGTTACATCGCGTCCGATATCGGAAGGGCGCAGGGCGCCGCAGAGGCAGTCACGGTAGTGCATTGGAAAAAGTGAAAGGTAAAAGGTGAAAAGTGAAAGGTAAAGAAGACGGAGAGATCAGCTGCCAGACGCAGTAAGCCAGGAGAGAAGAGAATCGGCAGGAACCGACTCCTCGTGACGGTCGGAAAGGCGCTTCACCTTCACGGTGGGCCACTCAACTCCTATGACGACGGCATGAGAAGCGCCGGATGCCTCGGCGTTTCCAAACTGCTTGCCTACTTTTTCGGCACCGAGCGGAAAACCCACACGCCATCCCACGCCGCGTAGTTGTTGGGCCAGGGAGATTGCATCGAAGCGGTGATTTTCATCGGCGATCACCAGATAAATCTGCGTCGGGGCGTCGGCCTTGAGGGCGGCCTCCTCCCGGAGCTTGGCTGCGGGGCATTCCTTGAGAAGTTCCAGCAGCACCGCATCCCCCACCCCGAAGCCGACTGCAGGCAAATCCGCCGATCCATCACTCAGATCGGCCAAGAGGCGGTCGTAACGTCCTCCGCCGGCAATCGCCCGAAGGCCGCCATGGAGGGCGAAGGCCTCGAAAACCACCCCCGTGTAATAAGCCAGACCGCGCACCACGCCGAGATCAGGACGGACATAGTCCCGTAGACCCCGGGCCTCAAGATCAGCAAGGAGTGGCGCCAGCACGGGAATCTCAGCCCGTGTGATGAACTCACGAAGTGTCGCGAGAGGGATGGCAAAGGGGGCCAGAAGTTCCTCCGTCTTCTCCGCAGGCATCTTCTCCATCCTGTCGACGATGGTCAGGAACTCGGTGGCACGCTCCTTGCCCACTCCGTGCAGGGTCATGAAATCATGCCAGGCGGAACGGTCGCTCAGTCGGATCGCAAAATCCTCGGGCCCGAAACCGAACGAGCGGAGCAAGTCGATCAGGAGTGCAATGACCTCGGCGTCGGCAGCATGGGTGGCATCTCCCACCAGGTCACAGTTGAACTGGAGAAACTCCCTCAGGCGCCCCCTCTGCTGTCGCTCGTAGCGAAAGCAGGTGCCGACATTGAACCAGCGCATCGGCTTTGGGAAATCACGGTGCCGCGCCGCCACCATACGGGCGAGCGTGGGAGTCACCTCGGGACGGAGGGCCACGGCGCGCTCCCCCTTGTCGGTGAATTCGTAGAGTTGGCCCAGGATCTCGCCGCCGCTGTTCTTTTTGCGGTAGAGCTCTGCTGATTCAAGGGTCGGTCCATCAAACTCGACAAAGCCGTAGCGGCGGGCCGTCTCCCGCCATTTCCCCACCAGATAGTTGCGACGCGCAAAATCCTCGGGGAAGAGGTCTCGGAATCCTGGAAGCGGTTTCATGGGTGATGACGCGGTGAACGTGGTGAGCGCTGAAGGCTAAACGGGCTGACTTGGCTCGACAATCCCCGATCTCCACCCAGCAAAGGATCCCGCTTCCGAAAGACAAAAAAAGGCGACTCCACTTGCATGGAGTCGCCTCTTTGAAAGGAACCCGTGGTTACTTCATCAGGAGAGCGGCGCGGGAGCGCTTGATCTCCTTGGTGATCTTGCGGTGCAGATGGGCTGCAACGCCGGTCATGCGACGGGGAAGGATCTTGCCGGCCTCGGTGGTGAACTTCTTGAGGAGGTCGGGGTTCTTGAAGTCGATCGCATCGGTGGAGATGTCGAGGCGACGGCGGGGCATGGAGCGGTTCGCCTTGCGGAAGTTGCGGCTACGCTGCGGGGTCTTGGGTGTGCTCATGATGAGAAAATGTCGGATAGCGCCCGTTACTTGGTCTCGCGGTGGAGGGTGTGACGCTTGAGATTAGGATTGTACTTCTTCTTCTCAAGACGGCCCGGGGTGTTGAGGCTCTTCTTGTTGCGGGTGCTGATATAACGGGAGACGGGCTTGCCTTCGGCAACTGCCTCGGTGCACTCCAGGATGATGATGTCGCGTGCCATAAAGGGTGTGGTGGATTTCTTAGCTGTTTTCGGTGGTGTCTTCCTCTTCGCTTTCGGACTCTTCTTCGGTCAGTCCAAAGAGGGAGGTGATTTGCGGCCGTGCACTGTTGTGATGCTGGCGCTTCTCAAGCTCGGCCTGGCAATCCACCGTGTAGCGGGTGAATGGAAGGGCCTCGAGGCGGTCATGCTTGATCGGCTTTTCGCAGATCTCACAGACACCGTAGGAACCATCTTCGATTCTTTTGAGGGCTTCGTCAATCTCGTAAAGGGATCCCTGTTCCTTGGAGAGCATGCTCAGGGCAAAATCACGGTCGTAAGCATCGCTACCGGCATCGGCCTGATGCATTCCAAAGGCAGAAGTCTCGCTGCCTGAATGCAGATTATCACGGGCGACGCCCCTCATGGCATCCAGGAGGGTATCCTTAAGGTCGAGGAGACGCTTGTGCTGCTTTGCTAGGAAAGGGGTGAGCTTCAGGTTCTTGTTCACCTTGGGCTTGGTGATGAACTTCGTGCCCAGCACCCGGTAATTGGAGGATTCAACAGCTTTGACCTTCCCCTTGGCTGGTTTCACCGCCTTGGCGGGCTTGGAGGCAACTTTCACAGGGGCCTTCTTGGCAGGCGCTTTCTTGGCCACTGGCTTCTTAGCGGTAGCCTTGAGAGCTTTTTTTACCGCAGTCTTCTTGGCAACAGGCTTGGCGGGTGCCTTCTTAAGGGCTGTTTTCTTGGCAGGTGATTTCTTTGCAGGAGCCTTTTTGCTCACCTTCTTCGCTGGAGTTTTCTTGGCCATGTCGGGATCTGTGAATGGGGTCTGTTCTTTGGTGGGGGAATTTAGGGGAGGGGCTTGTTATCCCCCTCTCCTCCCGACGGCAAGAGAAATCGTCCTCTTTTCAAGGCACGCGGCAGCGTATCCCCTTCTCCAATTGAGCATCCGAGCAACACAGGGGAATAGGCAGAGGAGATTTTTGCTTCCAGTCGGTCCTGTTCCCTTGTTCCCATTCCCTCTCCCATGCCATCCCCTTCCCTGCCCGTTGTCCTGACCATTGCTGGATCCGATTCCTCCTGCGGAGCCGGGGCCCAGGCGGATCTGAAAACCTTCGGGGCGCTCGGATGCCATGGACTGACCGCGATCACCTGCGTCGTGGCGGAAATTCCGGGAAAGGTTCGCTCGATTCAGGCGGTTTCTTCACGCTTGGTCAGGGATCAACTCGAGGTTCTTCTCGGTGCCTACGCCATTGCCGCCATCAAGACAGGAATGCTTTTTTCGCCGCCGATCATCCGAATGGTTTCTGAGATTCTGGGGCAGCTCAGGCAATGCCCTCCTCTTGTGATCGATCCGGTGATGGTTGCCTCCAGCGGGGCTCCTCTCCTCAAGAA
>CAIZIQ010000077.1 GCA_903933015.1 uncultured Spartobacteria bacterium
CCGCCTGCCCGAGTCTCGTTTTTTTCAGAGGACTCCTTCATCCTTCAGTATGAACAGGTTGCAGAGGGAGGGATAGATGCTTGTCCCAATCCACTACGGAATCGCTACAGAGATTGGGAGCATTCCAATTTGCTTCGGGATAAGGGTTTTCTTTTGGTAAGATCACCTCTAGTTGGAGGCAGAAAAGACTCCGTCTTTGAGGATTTCACGAAACATCACTTCACTTCAGGGAACCACTGGTTGTTCTTGGATTCTGACTGGAAGGAGGATTCGGCAATTGCACTTCCTCCAGAGAGTCAGCAAGTCTGATCTCATCGAAGAAGATCCGTTGGCTATTGGATCCGTTACTGCGGTAGATAGCCGGGTTCACACAGAAACTTTTGTTTCCCATTTTAATCCCTTTGGCAGGGTCTTGGTTAAAACCGACCACGATCGGGTGTAAATCCATCTTCTTTTCGTCATCCATCCACACAGTCACCCGACCCTCCTTGCCCGAGGGATCGGGACGAACGCAGACCACCCACCTGATCCACTGCCCCAGATGAACAGGTCCCAGATCGAAATATTTTGCCTGTCCTTTGTCATATGGGCCACCGGGATTGTGATCCACATCCCTCACAGCCAATGCAAAGTTCCCCTTGGGATCAGCATCACTCCATCCAAGATTAACGGCGTAGGTTTGATTCACAATTTCAAGGGAGACTGGCGGGTGCATGGGTGATCCCTGCCACCATTGCTGAAAAAGAACCGCCCCATTGGTGCCTTCCGGAAGTGAGTAGTTAGCCGGATCAATCTTCATGGCAAAACCCAGGAACCAGTCCTTGGGTTTCTCCACCATGATTAGATTATTTGTGTTCAGATCGAGAGCCACTTTATACGCCGCAGTTGATCCTTTCTTATTCTCTTTGCGTGCAATGATTTGAAACTCCAGGGCTGATTTTCCTACAAAATGCTCTTCCTGGGTGCTTTTGAGGGTCGCCACTTGCACTGGGTTTGTGCTGCATCGTTCTCCTTGCTTGAAGACAACAGAGTATTTTTGGCTAGGCGAGTTGGGCTCCATATACCACCCCCTTCCCAACGCACGCTCAAGTTCATGCCCTTGTTCCAAGCTGTTGGTTGCCAATATCTGAGCCATATCATAATCGACCACCCCTTCCTCCCCGGTGATATGGACATAAACCCTGGCTTTGACCTCCGAAGTCGTGAGTCCCAGAAGCAGTATTAAGATCAACTGGGGAAAAGATAATCGATTCATTTAGTTTAGCTTTTCCCAAAGTTGTACTATTAGGAAGGAATGGCCAGGCATTTAAGCCGGACAGCCCGAGTCTCGGTTTTATTTTTTAAGCCCAGTCCTACGGAAGAGAAGAGTTTCCAGAAGGATTTTGAGGTAGCTGGGTGGGGCAGTTCACTACGGAATCGCAATGAGAGCTGGCAGGAGAGATTCTCTATAGATCTCTCGAAGAATGAAGAAGTTTTCCTTCAGCGTTGCCGCTAAGAGATTCCTCCCGGTCTGCTTCTCACCGATTTTATCAACGCAATCAGCTACGAGTTATTAAGCACGGATCAAAAGCCCAGTCCGAAAACCTTTTTAGCATGCATGATACTCTTTTCAAAAAGCTGTAACCTGGAAATATCGGGAGCTTTTAACGCTTTGAAATACCCATTCCATTTGGAGTTTTGATAATTTTCCGTAAGGAGTTTCAGCCCTTCTTGGATTTCCTCTTCCAGGAGTTCATTTCCAATCAGAAGAGGGGCAGGAAGGTCGTTAATGCCAACCCCATTGCTGAGGACTCCCTCGAACTCGGGATGATGTTCCATAACTGCCTCCCAGATCATCGCCCCGTCGATCCTTCCATCAACCACGGCAGCAATCATGTCATCGAAGCCATCAAGTTGTACAAAATCGATCGTCGACTTGGGCCTTGAAACGTTTGCTGACAGCAGGATCATCGGGGCCCAGTAGCTGGTAGTACAGTAACGGTTAACGCATCCGATGCGCCTGGATGTGAGTTCCTCAAGACTCATCCGCGAATCAATCAATCGAGTACGCAGAACGCTGCGCAAAGCTTCCGGTCGAAATGGCCCGAAGGATGCCTCAGCGAACACCCCATAACTACTCCGCAAATAGGGCAAACAACCTGCAGGTAGGAATGCCAAGGCAATCTCCCGACGGTCGAAGGCTTTTATCAGTTCGCCGATGTCATGGAACGCTTCGGCCTGAAAATGGATTTTGGAATCGCTATTGAAAGATCTGTTCAGGTCATCCAAAAAATCTTTGGGGAGTCCAAGGTTGTCATCATAGGCAAGGCGGAACCTTTTCATTCGTGAGTGATATCAATAATTGTGAGGCTTGTTAGCAAGAGCTGGTTTCTGCGGTTGTTTGAGGATGATCCCTAGACTTCCGGGAGTTCCGTACGAAGAGTGGAGGGTATGCCTCATCGGGGGAGAAAGAGGTTTGCCATGGATTCTTGACCCAGTAAATTGCCGTATTCTGAAACGTGATTTTGAAAACTATTCCCATGAATCTCCTGA
>CAIZIQ010000078.1 GCA_903933015.1 uncultured Spartobacteria bacterium
AACACCTCTACTGCTGCCACTGAGCATCCCCAGAAAACTGGCGAATAGTCATGCCCATGCGATGGGACAAGGGATCTCTCTTCTCAGCATCACTTCCCTGCTTCTTGCCCTTCTTACATGTGCAGCCCTCGTGGCCTTGGGAAAGCCGATTCATCATGAATTCGTGTCATGGGGACCGCTTGGCTTGACGGTCTATTTCGACGCCGTCTCAGCAATCATGCTCCTTCTGGTCAGCTTTCTTGCGATTTCAGTGATTTCTTTTTCGAAGAATTATCTGGGAGGAAATCCGGGCCAGGGACATTTTTTCAAATGGCTCTCCGTCACCGCGGGAAATGTCCTCCTGCTGGTGATTTCAGGTAACCTGGCTCTATTTGCCCTGGCATGGGCGGCGGTGAGTCTCTCCCTGCACAAGTTGCTCTGCTTTTACAGCACTAGGCACGGGGCTCAACTCGCAGCCCGGAAGAAGTTTGTTTTCAGCAGATTGGGCGATCTGGCTCTCCTTGTGGCATTCTGGTTCATCTGGAAGGAATTCGGGACCTTCGATTACGCAAGGCTCTTCGCCATTGCCGAAACGGGATCGAATCACTCGGTATATCTGATCGCCCCTCTCCTGGTAGCTGCAGCCATCATCAAATCGGCCCAGTTCCCCTTCCACGGATGGTTGCCCGACACGATGGAAACCCCGACTCCCGTCTCAGCCCTCATGCATGCGGGAATCATCAATGCGGGTGGTTTTCTGATCATCCGCCTCAGCCCCCTGATGGCGCTTAGTCCCGGCGCCCTCGAGTTGCTGGCCGCCGTGGGAGGATTCACGGCACTCTTCGGATCGTTGGTCATGATTACCCAGACGAGCGTGAAACGGAGTCTTGCCTTTTCGACAGTGGCCCAGATGGGCTTCATGATGCTCCAGTGCGGCCTCGGCGCATTTGCCCTTGCCCTGCTCCATATCGTGGCTCACTCGCTCTACAAGGCACACACATTCCTCTCCTCCGGAAGCGTCATTCAGGAAGCACGTAAGTCTGGAGCTTCGCCCCAAAAGACGTATCTGGGCATCCATGGAGCACTGGGTGCCTTTGGAGCAGCTTTCGGTCTGGTGCTTTGTCTCGGACTGATTTCCGGAAACACTCCCTGGCATGACTCCGGAAAGTTCGGATTAGCACTGATTCTTGGAATCGCGATCGCGCAGATGCTTTGGCATTGGTGGTCGACATCCCCGAGCGGGTTCGGGGTTTTTGGCGGCCTGCTTGCGGCTTCATCGCTCTGCATCCTCTTCTTTGCGCTGCATGCCGGAACCGAACAGCTTGTCGGCCATGCCGTCGCCGCCCCCCCCTCGTTCACCATGGCATGGCCGATTGCCATTCTTAGTGCAGTCGCCTTCCTGGTTCTTGCACTGAGGGCTTTCCTCCCACCCACCTGGACTTCAACCCCATTGGGCCGCGCCCTTTTTGTGCATGCTTACAACGGATTCTACGTCAACACGGCGGCCAACCGATTGCTCACCACCATCTGGCCATCACTTCATGAAAAATAAAACTCCCAACTTTCCAACCATGACATCAAGCACTCCGACGATGTTTGCTGCCCCCGTGAGGGAGGCATTAGAACGCATTCCTCCGCTCTGGCCTCTGTCTCGGTTTGTGGCCGTGAATCCCTTCATGGGGCTCTCGAAGATGAATTTTCAAGAGGCGGCATCAGTGCTTCATCAGTCCATCGGAGCCTCGCTTGCCATGCCTCCCTCATTTTACCGGGAACGGTATCGCTCAGGTCTGATCACGTTGGAGGACTTGGAAAAATCCATCCTTGAATCGCTTCCCGAAGCCTCTTCCAACAAAGACTCCTTGGGAGCCCTAATAGCGGATCTCATCGCCTCCCTGCAAAGCCCATCTTGGGATGTCCCAAAAGTTTCTACCTTCCCCCTGCCTAGCACCTTTCTTGATACCGCTCATGGAAGCCACTGGGTGTCATTCGCCTCGGATGAGATCTCCAAATGGTGCACTGCCTATTTCGATCAGGGGCAGGCACTATGGAGTTTTCCTTGGAAAGGAATGCCCCTCTTCACCGCCTGGAAAGAGGCCTCTTCCCTCGACTGTAATCCGGAAATCTCGGGTATCACTGGATGGAGGAATCTCGTGAGTGACCTTCCCGATGATCCCATCCAGGTGATTGAGGAAGCGGCACTCAAACTCAATATTCCGGCGGAACATGCAGCCAACACCTTTCACGCGTTACTACTAGGTATCGGGGGTTGGGCCGGTTACCTGCAATTCCTGGCCCATGAAAAGCAGTTACGCGGAGAGAAGAAGGATTCGCTGGTGGATCTCTTGGCCATCCGGATGGTTTATGAATTCGCCCTCCAATCGGCATTTTCTGAGAACATGGCATTGACGCCATCTTCTCCCAGTTCCTTACAGAGCATGGCAACTCTCCCGGCGGCACACCTGATCTGGCAGCGCGCCCATGAATGTGCGATGCAGAGGAACCTCTTTGCCAAGCTTGCATCTATCTCCACCAGTTTCAGCAATGATCTTCCACCCGCCTTCCAGGCGATCTTCTGCATTGATGTGCGCTCCGAGATTTTCCGCCGCTCGCTGGAAAAAGTGGCACCCCAGTGTCAGACCATAGGATTTGCGGGGTTCTTTGGATTCCCAATCGAGTTGGTTCCGGCAGGAGAAACCAACGGGACCCCCCAGTGTCCCGTGCTCCTGAAACCCGCGGAACGTGTCTTTGAGCATTCGTCCCATGAATCCCTTCGGACTCTCGGCTTCCGCAAGCGGGTGACAAGCACCTGGAAGTCTTTCAAGTCATCGGCTGTTTCCAGCTTTGTCTTTGTTGAAATGGCAGGACTTGGGTTTCTTCCGAAACTCATCAGGGATCTGCTCCATCGCCCGAAAACCTCTTCCAGTTCGTACTGCGGCTCTTCTCTGGATATCACCTCCATCCCTGTTGAAAATCAGATTGCCATGGCAGCGGGTGCACTGCGTCATCTCGGTCTTTCCAAAGGGGGAATCTCAAGGATTGTTCTGATCTGTGGCCACGGTAGCAGCACGAAAAACAATCCTTACGGCTCCAGCCTGGATTGCGGAGCCTGCGGAGGACACACCGGGGAGGCGAATGCACGGACAGCAGCGGCGATCCTAAACAATCCCGCCGTACGCTTGGGGCTCGCAGAGAAAGGCGTTCTGATTCCCGAGCAAACATGGTTCCTAGGTGCCCTCCACAACACCACGACGGATGAGGTCACACTCTTCGACAAGGAATCGGCACCGGTCTCCCATCAGAAGGAAATCGAGAACCTTGAGGAGAACCTCCTTCAAGCCGGTATCCTTGCACGCAAGGATCGCTCCCCTCTCCTGGGGCTTGATCCGTTATCTCCTGACCTGAAAAAAGCTGTCAGGGATCGGAGTCAGGATTGGTCGCAAGTGCGGCCCGAGTGGGGACTGGCCGGCAATTACGCCTTCATCGCGGCACCGCGCGAACGCACCAAGGGAATTGACCTGGAGGGGAGGGTTTTCCTGAATGACTACTGCCATGCCGAAGATCAGGATGAGGCCACCTTGGAACTTCTTCTCTCGGCACCGGTGGTGGTGGCCAGTTGGATCAATCTCCAATACTTTGCCTCCACGGTTGATAACACGCGTTTCGGCAGCGGCGACAAGACCATCCACAATGTCGCGGGACTGCTTGGAGTCTATGAAGGTAACGGCGGAGATATTCGCACGGGGCTTCCCTTCCAATCCGTCCATGATGGGAAGGAATGGAGGCATGATCCGGTGAGACTCCATGTCTGTGTGGAGGCACCAAAAGAGTCCATCGACCGGATTCTCAAAAAACAGCCCTCCGTGGCCGAACTGGTATCCAATCAATGGATCCACCTCTTTGCGATGAGTGAGAGCAACCGCACTTTTGAGAAGTCGGATGGATTGGGCGGATGGACCGAGGAGTCTCCGCAGTTGGAAACTCAGCCGTTTTACTCGGGCAATGCGGTGACTGCGCGCTGATAAGCATTCCGAGCCTCCTCGACAGAAGAGGCACTGGTGTGGAGGTCACGAAGGAGACCATTCCTCATTCCATAGATCCAGCCATGCACGGTGACGGACTGATCCCGTTCCCAGGCATCACGGAGGACCGTCGTCTTGCAGACATTGGCGACCTGCTCGATGACATTGAGTTCGCAGAGGTGATTGAGGCGGGCTGTTTCATTCTCCCAATGGGAGAGGAGCGGGAGGTGCTTCTGCAGCACATCGTCGACGTGGCGCAGCCAGTTGTCGGCCAGCCCAACACGCTCCCCGCGAAGGGTGGCTTGGACACCACCGCAGCCATAATGCCCACAGACAATGATGTGCTTCACCTTGAGCACGTCGACGGCGAATTGCATCACC
>CAIZIQ010000079.1 GCA_903933015.1 uncultured Spartobacteria bacterium
CTCATGACGCGTGTCTCGGGATCACTCGAGTCCAGGGCAATGGCCGTCACCCTTGTTCGTTGTATGCTGGCTTCGCTCCCCATTGGACTGATCGGCTGGATTGCCCAGCCGTGGTTGGCAGGCCTCATTCATGCACCGATCCTGCTCCGTGCCGGCGCGCTGTTGCTTGTGATCACCGGAGCCGTTTCCCTTTTCCTGCTGGCAAGTTGGTCGCTCGGAATCGAGGGATTCAGAGAGTTTTTGGAAATCGTCGCGCGGAAGCTGAAGGGGAGGGTGAAAAGTTAACAAGGTGTGTGGGCCTTATCACTCCCTATCGACGCTGAACTTGCCCGGTCCGATCAGCAGGAGAGAGAGGAAGACAGAGCCCAGCTCGATCGCGTGCGAAGCAACGAACCACTTCTCCATAAAGTCACCCGGCGTGGTGTGGAAGTGCATGATGGTAGCCACGGCCATGTTGATAAGCAGAAAGAGACAGGCGGGGCGGAAGCAGAAGCCGATTAGCAGGAGAAATCCACCCAGGGATTCGGTCAGTGAGGACATCAGTCCCCAGAAAAGAGGATAGGCGGTTACTCCGACAAACTGCATTGATTTGCCGAGCTTGATCCAGAGGTCGGGACCCTCCACGAGTTTCGGAAGACCATGGGCCAGAAAGGAGATCCCGATCAGGATGCGTAAAAGGAGAAGTCCGGTGTCACGGTATTTGCTGAGGGAGCGGAGAATCATATGATGGGAATGCCTGTGCGTCCTCCTTCCGACAAGCAAAAAGCTGCATTTTTACGGAAACGGATCCCGCGGAAATCTGATTGATGCCTGAGACGCAACCAGATAGTTAGCAAGGCGAATGAAGATCCTTCGTATCACTCTCCCCGCGATTGCCGCGCTCGGCATTCTTTTCCTCTGCTCCGGTTGCGCGAATGGTCCTCAGGTCGATCCTCAGATCACAGCTGCTGTCGCTGCAGCCAACGTGAACAAACTGACCTATGACAAGATCTACAATGCCCGGACTCTTGATTATGGTGATATCCGGAATCTGGTCTCCGCTCATGTTCCTTCGCACGTGATCGTGGATTACCTGCGCAGTACCCAGAAGGTCTACAACTTTACTTACGCTCAGCTTGCAGGGCTCAAGGCCGCCGGGGCCAAGCCCCATGTGCTCAACTACCTGACCGAGACCCAGGGGTTCTACGGCAACAATGTCCCAGCCAAAACGGGCAAGGTGCCGGGCGACGTGAAGTATAACACGAAGCTAAACCAGGATCAGCAGCCCTTCTACTACAACGCTCCGTTAATCGATGACTGGTACGATTCAGCCTACACCGAGTCGTGCTACAGCCCGTTCTCCTTTGACACCGGGGACGGCGGTTAGTCCTGACTCACGCTCCGGTTTCCGCGAGCCCATTCACGCCGTATGAAGCATTACCGGGGGCTTCAGGTTTTTCAGAATCTGAAGACCCCGTTGGTTAATCTCGTGGGTGATCATCTCATGGCCCGTGTCGAGAAACCGGATCACAAGTTCTCGCCCGACCATGTCTGGATCAGTATGGATCCGGGGTTTTCGATCAGGTTCATGGTTTCGGTGAACACTTATTCGATCCGTAACGGTCAGGCCGGATTCGATCCGCGTGTCCGCCTAGGGATTCTTCGAGGAACCTGGAGCAGTCTGCCGGAACGTGGAGTCAGTGAGTGCCACCATTTCTCCTACGACGAGATCAAGGGGATCGAGGAAGTTGATTTCCTACCTCTGGAAAGGGTGTTTCTGGAGCAGATGCTGCTCGACCGGGCGCATCAGGCGATCCTCCTCGAGGCATGGGGGTCGCCCTATCTGCGAGAGGTGCCCGGCATTCACCAGATCCACAGTCGCAGGGCAAGCTGTGCCGTTCCCGAGACCGCGCATGGAGCGGATGGGGCGCTACGCTTCTACTTTCATGAGGAGCGACGCATGGAGATGCTGCTCTTCAAGTTCTGCGGCCAGTGAGTTCCGGGAGCTTTCTGCCCCTGCGTCAGCGTTTTCCTTTTGCCGGGATTCTGATCGCCGCCATCGCGGGGATTCTTCTGACGGAATGGCTCGGTGACTCCCGTTGGATCGCTACCATCCTCCTTCTCACATGGCTGATCCTGCTCCCGTTGCGACGGCAGGGAAGTCATTGCTGGGTGCTCACGGCGGCCTGCTTTGCCCTGCTTCAGCTCTGGAGCTGGCAGGAGGCCCCGGCACGGAGACTCGCATCGCTGCTGGGTGACGGGAAGCGCGATTATGAGGTTCAGGGAATCATCGATGGTGAGCCGAGAGTCTCGTCCTACGGATCATGTACGTTCCCCCTCCGCCTGCAGTCGATCGAGAAGGTGGGGGCCGGGAATGAGCTGGAGTTTGCATGCCATGCCCCAGTCCGTGTCGAGGTCCGGTGGACGGGAGCCGTTCCGCTCTATGGCGATCAGGTGCGTTTGACAGCCACGGCCTGCCGACCTCCTGCCCCGAGGAATCCCGGTGCGATGGATTACCGGAGATGGTTGGAGCGTCACGGGATCTATACGGAATTCCGATTAGATCCCTCCGCGCCGGGAACGGTTCTCTCGCATGGGCATGGCAATCCCTTGATGGATCTTTCGATCAGGGTGCGACAGCGGATGGAGAAGATCCTCGCAATCGATCTACCCGGTACTCCCGAGGTGCTTGGGGTCATCAGGGGGATCACGCTCGGTGTGACGGAGAATACCCCGGAGGGATTCAAGGACGATTTCCGATTCACGGGAACGATGCATCTGTTTGCTGTCTCAGGGCTCCATGTCGGGATGCTTGCGGTGATCATCTGGTTCACACTGCGGGCTATCCGTCTGCCTCAAGGCTTTGCGATTGCCATTACTATTCCCGCACTCTTTTTCTACGTTCTGGTAACCGGTATGAAAATGGGGAGTATCCGCAGCGCGGTGATGGCCTCGATCCTCCTTGTCGGACTCGCTCTCTATCGCCGCGCCCCTCTGATCAACACACTTGCCGCCGCCGCGGCATTGCAACTCGCATGTGATCCCAACGCCCTCTTCTCCGCCGGCTGGCAATTTTCCTACTCGGTGGTCTTTGCCATTCTTCTTCTGGGGGCTCCATTGCAAGCATGGGTCGAATCCCTCTATGCACGGGATCCTTTTCTTCCGGCGCAATTACTGACGGCTGCCGAGCGCTTCAGCTTTGGGGCCTGGAGGCATTTTTCAGGTCTCGCTGCAGTCTCCGCTGCGGCATGGGTCGGGGCACTGATTCCAACACTGATCTATTTTCACTTGGTATCGCTATCAGCCTTCGGGGCAAATCTGCTGGCGGTACCCCTTGCCTTCGGAGTGCTCTCCCTTGGGGCGATTTCCCTGCTAACAGGGACTTTCTTTCCATGGATTGCGGGTGCTTTCAATAACACCAACTGGCTGTTGGCCAAGTTACTGCTGCTCGTCGTGCAAGCCAATGCTCTCCTGCCGGGAGGTCACTTGTTTGTGGGAACCCCTGCTCCGCCCACTCCGGTAATGACCCTTCTTGATCTGCACGGCGGCTCCTGCGCGGTCGTCAGGGATGGTGGGGAGTTTGCCCTGATCGATGCGGGACGGAAACGGGATGCCTACGGGGAGATCCTTCCTTATCTCGAATCGCTCGGGGCCAATGCCCTCCAGTCATGTCTAGTCACCAAATCGGATGCCTCTCATCTCGGGGGACTTCCGATAGTCAGGAAGGAAATTCCTGTTTTGAAAATCCTGGCAACTTCTTCCTCATCCCATTCGGTGGTGGCCAAGAAAATTCTCTCTTCGTTGAAGTTAACTCCTTTTTTGGAGGGAATGTCCACACGGCTGACAAAACGAGTCACTGCCGAATTGATCGCTTCCAATGCGGAGAAGTTTTCTGCCATCAGGATTACTCTCGGAGCGTCCCCTGTCTTGATTCTTTCGACGGCTGATCATGACCTCATCTCCTCCCTGTCTGGTATGTCCGATAAAACTCTCCATGCTGAAATTCTTATTCTGCCGCTCGGTGGTGCCGAGATGGTCTCCATGATGGATCTCGTCGCGAGAATCTCGCCCAAGGCTGTGATCACCTCCGTCGATCCGTTCAAACGGAACGGGATTCCTAGTCAAGAGTGGGATCAACTCCTCGCGGGGAAGGGAATTGCCCTGTTTCGCCAAGACGAGTGCGGGGCCGTGACGATCAAATCCCGCACATCTGCCTCCGGATCAGGATCTCTTGTTGTGGAGCCTTTTGTGGCGAAATCCGAGGCGATTCACGTCAGGAAAGAGAGTCCAGGAATGCCCGGGTCTCCGTGACGATTTGCTGTCTGTCTTGCTGGGAGCGTTTCCTCCATGAGCGGACCGGCATTGCTGCCCTGGGATTTGATGCGAAGCGATCCTGATGCAGGTCGTAGAAGTTCCAGTAGAGCAGGTTAAACGGACAGGCACCCGGGCCCGTTTTGATCTCCGGGCTGTAGGCACAGGAATCGCAGTAGTTGCTCATCTTGCGGATGTAGGCTCCGCCTGCCGCATACGGCTTGGTTGCCATGAATCCGCCATCGGCATGAAGGGCCATGCCGAGAAGATTTGCGGCCATGACCCAGTCGTGGGCGTCGATGTACATCTCGTTGAACCAGCGGAGCGCCTCCTGAGGTTTTATCCCGGTGAGCAGTAGGAAATTCCCCAGGATCATGAGCCGTTGGATATGATGATTGAAACCTCCCTTCAGGACTTCCTTCAAGGTCTGATGCAGGCAGTTCAGATCGGTTTTGCCGTCGTAGAAGAATGATGGCAGAGGGCGTTCCGCTTCCAGTGCATTGAGTTCCCCGTATGCAGGCATCTTGAGCCAATAGACACCGTTCACGAACTCTCTCCAGCCGATGATCTGCCTGATGAATCCCTCGGCTGCGGGGAGGGGAACTTTGCCATTCCGATAAGCTGCTTCAGCCGCCTTGGCACACTCCAAGGGATCCAGGAGACCGATGTTGAGCATTGGGGAGATGATCGAGTGGAACATGTCGGGCTCCCCTTGAAGCATCAGGTCCTGCCAGGTTCCGAAATCAGGCAGACGCTCTTCGATGAAGTGATCCAGCCACTTCAGGGATGCAGCGCGCGTCACCGGAAGCGCAAAGTCCCTGGGCATGCCCGGTGCGGAGGGAAACCAGGTCTCCAGATCAACGGCGACCTCACGGGTCTGCGCATCCTGAGGTGGCCTCGCAAGGGATGATGGAAGGGGGGATCCGGCCTTCTTCCAATCCTGCAGGGTTCCCCTGTTCTCGGCATCAAAGTTCCATTCTCCCCCTGTAGGCTTCCCGTCGCTCTCCATCAGGAGTCCCGTCCTGCGCCGCATCTCACGATAGAAATTCTCCATCAGGAGACGCTTCTTCCCCTGGGCGAGTTCCGCAAAATCCTCCTGGGAGCAGAGAAACTGCGTGGTCGGAATGATCCGCAGGGGACATTTCAATTTCTTCCGGAGAGAGTCGAGGGCGAGGCTCTCGTCGTGGTTGTTGGGACGGGTGATCAGGATTTCCGAGGGATTGCAGGAGTCGTAGTGTCTGCTGAGGGAGGAGAGCATGTCGGGTGAATCCCCGAGCTTATGATAGTCTACCTGCCATCCCTCGTCTTTGCGTTCCTCGGCAAAGTGTCTCATTGCCGAGAGAAGCAACATGAGCCGGTGTCGATGGTAGGAAAGCTTCCCGAATGTCTTGCGGGATTCAATAAAGAGGAGGCGATCGTGTCCCTTTCTCGCCGAAATTAACGCGGCGTTGGTGACCGAGAGCTGGTCGGCAAGGATCCAGACTGTCCTGTGCGCCGGGTCGCTCACGGGAACGAAAGTCTGGCGACGTGTTTCTCGAAGAGATGATGTTTGGCCGGATCGTAGTGATGCCCGATGAATCCCACCGATTCGGCCGCCCGCACGTTTTCTTCCAGGTCGTCGATATAGAGCGTCCGCGAGGGATTGACACCGAACTGGGTGCGGGCGAGTTCGAAGATTCTCGCCTCCGGTTTCATCACACCCGCCTTGTAGGAGTAGATACCGTCAATGAACAGCTTTCCGAAAAAATCATACTCCTCAAAAATGTGATCGTGATGAATGCATCCGATGTTGGAGAGAAGGTAAAGGGGTGTTTTTCCATGGTGGGAACGTGCCCATTCAACCATCGGGGTGTTGACCTGAAAGATTCTCGTCCAGATCTCCATAAAGTGATCTTCCGGACCGTCATGGGCGAACGCCTCGCGGACGATGCGCACGAAATCTTCACGCGGGATGCGTCCCGTCTCGTGATCCATGCGCAGGGGGTGCAGATCCTCCACCGAGGGAGGTGCCTCGATCCCGGTATGGGCAATCAGCGCCCGCTCCGCGATGAAGTAATCAAATGTCAAAAGGACATTCCCGATATCGAAGATAACTGCGTCGATTTGGGACATGGGGAAGCGGGGAGAGGGGTGAATCTGGAAAACAGGAAATCAGGAGAGAGAAGATTTAGAAGAAAGGTTTCTTTCAGTTCCTGTTTTCCTGAGTTCC
>CAIZIQ010000080.1 GCA_903933015.1 uncultured Spartobacteria bacterium
AAGGGTGAAAAGGCGGGGTAAGAGCCCACCGCCCCGAGGGTAACCGAGGGGGCACGAAAAACCCTATGCGGTGCAAGACAGAACAGGGGAAGAGGCCGCCGGCTTCGAGGTTTCACCAATGGTGAAACGGGACCCCGGGTATCGTCGCACCCGTCGCAAGACGGGCGGGGATCGCAAGATCCTTGAGAGAAATGGCCGTCCAAGCCGGGGCAACCCGGCCTGACAGAATCCGGCTTACAGCCGTTACAACTGGCGGGGGAGATTCCGAGGAGGAGTCTCCCCCGTTCCTTTTTACCGCTTTACCCTAAGGATATGGGCAACGCGCCTGAACGGATCGAGTGAGATAAAATTACGGGCACCCCTCCATGAGAAGACCTCGCCGGTGAGGAGATCCTCGACCTGATAGGGTGCGTCGGGTGCGATTCCAAGATCCCCGGTCGGAACGTCAATCCACCCGCTCTGGGCATTGCGGAAATCGGTCGTTGAAATCACCAGCACTTGGTTGGATAAATCCTGAGACCACTTGCGGTAGCAGAGAATGGCGGGATTATCAGAGGCAAAAAATGCCAGGTTGTTGGTCTGATGCAGGGCGGTGTTCTCGCGGCGGATGGCGTTGAGTCGGGTGATAAGGGATTTAATGTTTCCGGAGGCATTCCAGTCACGCTGCTTGTACTGGTACTTCTCGGAATCAAGGTATTCCTCGCGTCCCGGGAGCGCGGCATTTTCACAGAGCTCGAATCCGCTGTAGATGCCGTAGACACCACTGAGTGTCGTGGCAAGAACGGCACGGATCATGAAAGCGGGTCGACCACCCTCCTGAAGGTAGACAGGGAGAATATCGGGGGTGTTAGGGAAAAGGTTGGGGCGGAAATACTCCCTCATCTCCGTCTGCGTGAGCTCGGTGAAGTACTCCTCGATCTCCGTGCGCGAGTTGCGCCAGGTGAAGTATGTGTAGCTCTGGGTAAAGCCTACCTTGGCCAGGACACGCATCATTTTGGGCCTGGTGAAGGCCTCGCTCAGGAAGATAACGTCGGGGAACTTCGCCTGAACCTCGGCAATCGCATATTCCCAGAAGGAGACGGGCTTGGTGTGGGGATTGTCGACGCGGAAGATCCGCACCCCCCTCTCCGCCCAGAAGAGGAGGACATCACGCAACTCATCCCAGAGGGCTTTCCAGCCGGCATTATGATAATCCAGCGGATAGACATCCTCGTATTTCTTCGGGGGATTCTCCGCGTACTTGATCGTGCCGTCGGGACGGTGGAAAAACCATTCGGGATGCTGCTTCACATAGGGGTGATCCGGGGAGCAGTTCAGGGCAAAATCGAGGGCAACCTCCATACCGCGCGAACGGATCTCGCTCAGAAGCCACTCGAAGTCAGCCAGTGTACCGAGCTCGGGTTCCACCTCGCAATGTCCACCGGCCGGTCCGCCGATCGCGTAGGGAACACCCGGTTCTCCGGGTTGGCAGGTGAGGGAATTGTTGGCTCCCTTGCGTGCGGTGATTCCGATCGGATGAATTGGAGGGAAGTAGATGACATCGAAACCCATCGACTTGGCATCATCAACGCGCCCCAGGCAGTCGCGAAAGGTGGAGCCGCTGCCGGCTTTCCCCTCGGCGGAGCGTGGGAAAAATTCGTACCAGGCCGCGAAGGCTGCACCTGCACGATCGACACGGACTTTCTGATGAGGCTCGTAGATGGCGGAAAGGGAGCGATCAGGCCACTGCGTCATCAGGGAGGTCAGCTCGGGATTGGCCGCCAGGGCAATCAGGGATGAGGGATCCGGAGCCACATCGAGAAGGTCGGCATGGGCGGAGAGTTTCTTCGCATCGGCATGCTTACCCGCACGCTTTACCGCAGCCCGGATTAGGGCGGCTCCTTCCAGCGTCTCGGAAGGAAGAGCGGTGGCTCCCCCCTTGGCTTTTTTACGGATCTCCTCGACCCAGGAACCGAAGGCATCTCCCCACGACTCAATGGTCCATTCGGTAAAGCCGATGGATCCAGCCTGAAAACTTCCCCTCCATCGATCCTCACCGAGATGGGTCATCGGCGCCTCATGCCATTTTTTCTCACCCACGGCACGCCATTTCACCACGGCCAGAACCACATCGTGACCTTCCTTGAAGATGTCGGCGTAAACCGTGACCTCCTCGCCGGGAGTCCTCTTGATCGGATAGAGCCCCCCGTTGATTTGGGGCCAAAGGTTTTCGATGACGATTGTTTGGAACATGAGGAGACGGGGTTGAGAAATTTTAATATGGAACTCAGGAACTCAGGAAAGGAAAGAGCAAGGAGGGCTTATGAAGCGGGCGGGAGTTTTTCAAGAATACCCTGGAGTTCCTCCAACCGATCCTCGGGATGAAGTTGTAAAACAGCTTCGCTGAGGTTGGCCAGCGCAGGCGCCACATGGGCCCGGAAATGAGGCTTGCCGTGGTTCAGACTCAGGTTGCCGTAAGCCCCCAGGGCCTGCATGAGCCGCTGGGCGGCGCACAACCAGAAGATCCGCTCAAACTCGCCGCGGGACACCACGGGAGCGAGTCCGTGATAGAAACCAAGCAGATGCTCCCTCTCTTCCGGGGCCAGCGTGACGTAGGGATCGAGCAGCAGGGAGGCCAGATCATACTGGGGGAGGCCGGGACGCATCCCCTGAAAGTCGATGAAGACAGCCTCCCTGCTCCGCACGAGGATGTTCTGCGATTGGAAATCACGATGGACGAACGAGCGGGGAAGGGCGGCAAGCCTGCCTGCCATCGAGCGCATCGCGGCAGAATCAGGGAAGGTTCTCCAATGGCTCTCCGGAACACCGAAGATCCCGCCCAGGCAATGCTCCGCAAAGTACTGCTGCTCCCAGCGGTACAGAACCTCATCGAAGGGAGGTTGGATCGGCAGTGCGGGATCATGTGAGATCCCATGAAGGGCGGCGACACCGCGGAGGGCCGATTCATAGAGCGGACGGCGAATCTTCCACGGTTCGTTCCGGTAGTGCCAAAGGTCCCGTTCTCCGAGATCCTCGAGCCAGAGAAGGGAATCCTCCACGGCAAGAACGCCCGGAACAGGCACCCCTTGGGCGCTTAGAAAGCCCGCGAGCGCAGCGTAATGGCGGTTCTCCTCACGCTCCCCGAGATCGTGGACCAGCACCGCGGAACCTGCCGGAGCGGAGACGCGGTAAAACTTCCTGGCAGATCCTCCTTTCTCGATCGGCGTGAGCGAGGCACCGGAGAGATGGGGAAGACGGGATGTCGTCCGGGCAAGCAGTTGTTCCTCGGTCATGGGGTTCATAGCACACCTCCGCGGTGATGACCGCCGACGGGATTCCTACCGGAAACCACGCACTCCTCGATCAAGGCATTGGCACCGATGATCGCTCCGGGCCAGACGACGGAATCCCGGATCAAGGCATTCTTCCCGATGACGGCTCCGGGACCGACGGCCACGGAGCCCTCAAACACGGCTCCTGGAAAAATCGTCGCCTCGGGATGAATCGGAGAGGGCCATCCGATATCGGAAAGATACGAAGGTGCCGGGCCGTTCGAGAGAATCCGGTGGGCCTCGAGGTAGGCCCCGGGAGTACCAAGATCAATCCAGAGCCCCTCCTCCACGAGCATACCTCCTACCTGGCAGCCGGCTCGCATGGCCGCAATCAGCGCATCGATCACGGAGTAAGGGCCCTCTGACGGGATCCAGTCGAAGATCCCCTGCTCAAAGAGCGCAATGCCGCTGTAGACGACGGGCCTCCCCTCCGAAGCACCGAGCTCACCGCGCAGGTCACGGATTTTCGCCGCGGCGGGATCGAAGAGGACATTTGCCCTTCCTCCGTCCGGGCGCAGCAGCAGGGTGGCAAGGGAACCCGATTCCCGGTGTCGCTGCAGTAGGGACTTGAGCGGCATGTCGGCCAGGATGTCACCGTTGTAGACAAGGAAGCTCCCCTCCCCGAGTCCGGGACGGGCGTTCCGGATACCTCCTCCGGTGTCGAGCAGGAGGGGCTCATGAAAGGCACAAAGATTCCTGCCTCGGTAGACCGGCTGAAAGCCGAACTCGGCCGCAAAGCCTCCGGGCAAATGATGCGTGTTGAAGGAAATCTCACCGAATCCCGCCGCGATCACGCTGTCGAGGGCGAAGGTAAGAAGCGGCTTGTGGAAGACCGGCACCAGGGGCTTTGGGAGGAGATCGGTGAGCGGGCGCAACCGCGTCCCGAGACCTGCGGCAAGAACGAAGGCGGCGGGCGCGTTGCTCATCGTGCCTTTTCGAGAAGGCGGAGAATGGAATCGGCGGCGCAGGCCGCGCCGAAGCCGTTGTCGATATTCGTGACCGTCACGCCGTTGGCGCAGCTGTTGACCATGCCAAGCAGGGCGGTGAGACCGCCGAAGCTCGCCCCGTAACCGACACTCGTCGGAACGGCAATGACCGGGATCTCCACCAGTCCCGCCACCGCGCTGGGCAGCGCCCCCTCCATACCCGCGACGACAATCAGGACACCGCAGGAACGGATCCGATCGATTTCGCCGAGCAACCGGTGAATACCCGCAACGCCGACATCGTGGATCCGCTCGACGATCCTGCCGAAAGACTCAAGGGTGATCGCCGCCTCCTCGGCAACAGGCAGGTCGGAGGTGCCCGCGCAGAGAATGCCCACGGGCAGCAGGGAGGCATTCCGAGGAGGCATGCCAAGCGTCAGGCAACGCGCCCTTTCATGATAGACCGCATCGGGCAGGTGACGGCGGACAGCCTCGGCATGGTCACGGCTAAGCCGTGTTGCCAGCACGTGCCCCTCGCGTTCATGGATCGCGGCGGCAATGCGCGCGATTTCCTCCGGGGTCTTCCCCTCTCCGAAAATCACCTCGGCACGACCGCATCGTCCCTTCCTTCCCGAATCAATCCGGGCAAAGCCGAGATTGATCACCCCTTCCTGCGGGGTCTCCCTACTCATGCGAGGTGCCGGCCCCGGCATCATGTGTGCTGAAATAATAGCGCATCGGCACCATGCCGCTCTGCTTGAAACCGTGATGCTCGTAAAAGGCGCGTGCGCTGTTTTCGAGCTTGTCGGTCAGCAGCGTGATGCGCAGGAAATCCTTGGCCCGGGCGTATCCGAGCGCGTGTGAAAGCAGGCGACTTCCGTAACCCTGACCGCGATGATCCCTGTGCACCACGAGATCCTCGAGAATCAGGACAAATCCACCCTCCGCCGTGCTGATGGTGATGAGCAGGTTGATCATCCCGATGATACGGGGGCCGCTGCGCAGGACGAAAATACGACCACGGTTCGGTTGCTCAAGAATCAGGCGAAGGCCGCGCATCTGCTTCTCCCGGTTGGGCACGAAGTCGGCCTCCTGGGAAAAAAGATCGTAGAGCAGATCGGCCAACTGGGGCAGATCGTCGAGCGTCGCCGGTTCGATAATGAGTTGGTCGGGCATCGAGAAAATGATGAAGGATGAAATATGAAATATGAAGTATGAAACGAGGCTAGGGGATGGCCGAGTTGTAGCCGCCATAGGCGGACCCGTAGGGCTAGCCTCACGGAAGTGAGCGAGTACAAAAATGAAGCCTAATCATCATTTCTCCCTTCTTAAGCACTAAAGCGACGGGCGAGCTCCCCCGGAGAGAGTTGACTCATCGTTGGACGCCCCTTCGGCGTGGCGTAAGGGAGAGCGCAGGCCAGAAGGTCCCGGAGAAGCATCCGGGCAGCCTCCTCGCCCGAGGGAAGACGTGCCCCAGCTGCGGCCAGTCGGCTGACGGAAGCGGCAAGAGCTTCCCTCCCGCTGTTGTCGAGCATCGGAGTGTCGGCAAGGGTGCGGAGTTCGTCCACCAAACGCACGACGATCTCCATCACGGGAAGAGCGGAGGCATCGGCTGGCACGGCATCGACCTTGAGGCTGCCCTTGCCATGATTGCCCTGCCCAAAAGACTCCGCGACCAGTCCGGCGGCATGGAGAATCGTCCGGTGGGCATCGATCCAAGCCAGATCGGCGGGGGACATTTCCAGGATTTCGGGCAGCAAGAGACGCTGGCTTTCGAGCTCCCCCTCGCCAAGCCGGGCAAGGAACCGCTCGTAGAGGATCCGTTCCCTGGCGGCGCGGATCTCCATGATCATCAGGCTCTGCTGCTCCTCGAAAAGGAGATAGCGGCCGTCCAACTGCCCGAGGAATCGGGCAGATAGGGCTAAAGGCTGAAGACTGAAGGCTGAAGGTGCATGACTGATCGATTCAGGGTTTTCCGAAACACGGGCTGACGCTGTTTCCTGAACCGGAAATTCGTGCTGGGCGGCAAGGACCGGGGGATTCCATCCGGAGGAAGCAATCGGCGGAAACAGGGGGTCGGCACCAGGCCCCGGAGCCGGCCCGGAGAAACTCGTACCCCACGCCGACCTTGCGGCCTCCAAGGCCACGGTGCGCAGCATTCCCGGATCGCGGAAACGAACCTCGCGCTTGGCGGGGTGGACATTGCAATCGACGGCAGCCGGATCCATCTCGAAGAACAGAACGGCGGGGGGATGCAGTCCCTTGGCGAGAAGTCC
>CAIZIQ010000081.1 GCA_903933015.1 uncultured Spartobacteria bacterium
AACTGCGCCGAAACCGGCGTCACCTTCTTCGACCTTCCCTCGGGCAACCAGGGCATCGTCCACATCGTCGGTCCCGAGCAGGGCATCACCCAGCCAGGCACCACGATCGCCTGCGGCGACTCCCACACATCGACCCACGGGGCCTTCGGGGCCATCGCCTTTGGCATTGGAACGAGCCAGGTCCGCGACGTGCTCGCCACGCAGACCATGGCGATCGGCAAGCCCAAGGTCCGACGCATCAATGTTGACGGCAAGCTCGCACCCGGCGTCTATGCCAAGGATGTCATTCTCCACATCATCCGCCATCTCGGGGTGAATGGCGGCATCGGGTATGCCTACGAATACGGCGGTTCGACCTTCGATAACTTCACGCAGGAAGAGCGCATGACCGTGTGCAATATGGCGATCGAGGGAGGAGCCCGCGTCGGCTATGTGAATCCTGACGAGACCACCTTCGAGTACCTGCGCGGACGCCCCTACTCCCCCAAGGGAGCCGAGTGGGATGCGGCCGTCGCACGCTGGAAAGCCGTCGCCTCCGACAAGGAGGCGGTCTACGATGACATTGTCAACTTCAAGGCCGAGGAGATCCTCCCGACAGTCACCTGGGGGATCACCCCCGCGCAGGCGATCTTCATCGACGAGAAGATCCCTGACCCCAAGGATCTCCCGGAGAAGGACCGTGATACGGCTGCTGAAGCAATCGAGCACATGAAGCTCCCAGCAGGCACCCCCGCGGCCGGCATCAAAATTGATGTGGCGTTCCTAGGCAGCTGTACCAACGGTCGTCTCTCCGACCTTCAGGAAGTGGCCAAGCATATCCGTGGCCGCAAGGTCGCATTCCATGTGAAGGCGATCGTCGTCCCCGGTTCCCAAGTGGTCGCCACCATCGCCGAGAAGATGGGCCTGGCAGAAATCTTCCGTGAGGCGGGCTTCGAGTGGCGTGGAGCCGGTTGCTCCATGTGTCTCGGCATGAATCCCGACAAGCTTGTCGGGGACCAACTCTGTGCCAGCTCCAGCAACCGTAACTTCAAGGGCCGCCAAGGCAGCCCCACCGGACGCACCATGCTCATGAGCCCTCTCATGGTCGCCGCCGCAGCCCTGACCGGTGAAGTCAGCGACGCCCGTAAGGTCTTTGGCATCCACTAATTCTCCATTCCCCATCTCCTAGCTCCCATCTCCTAAAGTTATGGCCCTCGAAAAAATCACCCAAGTCACCGGACGCGGCGTCTTCGTCCCCGGCGACGATATCGACACCGACCGGATCATTCCAGCGCGCTTCATGAAGTGCGTTACCTTCGACGGACTCGGCGAATTTGCCTTCTCCGATGCCAAGGCAGCCGAGAAGGCTGCCGGACGCCTTCACCCTCTTGATGATGCCCGCTTTAACGGGGCCACCATCCTCCTTTCAGGATCGAACTTCGGCTGCGGGAGCTCCCGCGAGCACGCCCCTCAGGCCCTCTATCGTTATGGCTTTCGGGCAATCATCGCCGAGAGCTTCGCTGAGATCTTCTTCGGCAACTCGACAACCCTAGGCATCCCCTGCGTGAAGATGTCCAAGCAGGACATTGCCGATCTGGCCGGGCTCATCGAGAAGACCCCCTCCATCCAGGTGACCGTTGATCTGACCGAGAACAAGGTCACCACCGACGACGTCGACTTCAAAGCCGAGATCACGATTCCTGGATCCGCGCGCGAACCGCTTATCAACGGTCGCTGGGATTCCATCGCGGACCTCGTCGACGGTCTTGAGGATGTGAAGGCCCGCGTAGCCGCGATCCCTTATCTCTCCGGCAAGTAATCACTGATATGGATTGTGGAGCCGCGCCAACTAGGTTGGTCGCGGCGGCATCGCATTCTTAGGGAGAGAGTGATGCCATGATTCCATTCTTCAGTTGGCGCAATGCCCGGGAATGCCTCCTTGGAGGCATCGGTATCTTCACGCTTTGCATGATCGGCGAGGAGTTTTACAGGGTTTCCGGAACCCTGGCCGCCCCTCTCTGGCCATCCAGTGGCCTGGCTCTGGCTCTTCTTCTCCTTGGTGGGTGGCGCCTCTTTCCAGCAATTTCTTTCGGGACAATCGCCGCAACTCAGGCCTTCGGCGATCATCTGATGTTTTCCATCATCGGCTCGCTGGCCAATACCCTGGAATCGCTGATCGGGTGGTTCCTGATGTCGCGCATATTCGGTTTCTCAAACTCAATGTGCCGTATCCGCGACATCTTCGTGCTGATCCTCGCCGGTGCCCCTTGGGGCACGATGGTCAGTGCCATTCTCTGCACGCTCGGACTTGTGGGGATCGGGGCTGTGAAGTCGGATGGCATCCCCCTCTCCAGCCTGCTTTTCTGGACCGGAAATGTCTTGGGGATCTTCGTTTTCACTCCATTGACACTTCGCATTGCACAGCTCTTGCACATCAGATCCTCCCTTCGGTTCTCTGCACGAAGGCTTCTCTGGTTTCTGATTTTGACCGTTGTCGTCCTTGTCGGCTTTTTTAATCGATTAACGGCACACAGCATTCTCTATCCCCTCGCCTATCTCTCATTCCCCATGCTTGTCTGGCTTGCAGTTGATCTTCGCAAGGATGTCACGTTTGCCGTGGCCTTGGTCACTACATTGGCAACAGGTTTCACCGCTTTCGGAATGGGCCCCCTTATCCGCTATGACCCGATGGCAACTTATGCGGAGATGACGGTCTTCATCATGATCTACTCGATTTCCTGCCTGATCCTGATGGCCGCCATGGAAGAGAGTACAACCAACTCAAAATTAGCTCTTAACCTTCGTCTGTCCTCGGCGCGAAGAGAAGCCGAGCTGCGCAATCTCCGCACCAGTCTCAATCCCCACTTCCTTTTCAACAGCCTTAATACGATCAAGTCCCTCGCCGCAGAGGATAGTGCCAAAGCTCAGAACGCGATTGTCGCTCTCTCCGACCTTCTCCGTACCTCTCTGCGAATGACACGCGCGGAGCGCGTTCCTCTTCGGGAAGAGCTCTCGGTTATCCGCTCCTATCTTGAGCTTCAGAAGATCCGCCACGAGGAACGTCTCGATTGGAGCATCCAGGACGATCCAACCTGCCAGAATCTTCCTGTCCCCCCGATGCTTTTTCATCAACTCGTCGAGAATGCGGTGAAGCACGGAGTGGAGCTTTCCACGGAATGCACCATCATCCTCGTGAAATCCTATATTCGGGGAAAGCATGTGCATCTCCTTGTCGAGAACACGGGCACGTTGCCAAAGGACTACTCCTATGGGATCGGCCTCCAATCCATTCGGGAAGAACTGAGGGCTCTCTATGGGGAAAACGCCGCATTTTCCCTCGGGTCGACGCATGACGGCAAGGTGATCGCCGAGATCGTGTTTCTGAAAGAACACGCTTCATGAAACCGACCACCGCACCCCTGAGGGAGAAACTCGATATCATGATCGTGGATGACGAGCGTCCTGCCCGCTCGGAACTCCACCGGATGCTCCTGCAGACCGGCCTGACGCGAAGAATCCGCGAAGCCGCTTCCGTGAAGGAAGCCCTCGCCGCTTTCAAGGAGTCACCTGCCAGCCTTCTCCTGCTCGACATTCAGATGCCTGGTGGCAGTGGCTTCGATCTCCTAAAGAGGCTCCAACCGGATTGCCCGCCCGTGATTTTTACCACCGCCTACGAGCAATTTGCCGTGCAAGCCTTCGAGTTGGAGGCGGTCGACTATCTGCTCAAGCCATTTGATCAAGCCCGCCTTTTGAAGGCGCTCTCCCGCCTCGGAGCGGCAAATAGCGAGGATGAAAAACTTGCCGAGAACGACTCGATCCTGCTCAAGATCGACGGCGATTGCCTCCTTCTCAGAGTGGGAAGCATCGAGTGGATCGAGGCAACCGATCGAGGGACCATCGTCCACTGGGGCGGCACTGGGGAGCGGCACTCGGGACGCATCAATCGGACAATCGGACACATGGAAGAACAACTCGATCCGAAGATGTTCTTCCGTGCCTCGCGTGAGAGTCTGATCAATCTCCACTCAATCCTTTCCCTTCATCAGGATGATTCAGGTCAACTCAGCGCCCTTCTTCAGGGAAAGCGCTCCATCTCCTTCTCCCGCCGTCAGGGAAGGTTATTCCAGAAAACGCATAAGGTTTAAGCCGGGCTTCATCTCGCGCGGGGACGAGAAGACACTGAGGGAGAATGGGGTGCGACGCCGGTTGTTTGAAATTATCTCATCTATTTCCATTTTACTCCTCTGCGCACCTCCTCGTCTCTGCGCGAAAATCGTGATCGAAAGTCCTTTTCGACCACAAGATATTGTGGTCAATTCTTCAAAAGGATCCCGTTACCCACAATGCTTTGCCCCAAGTGCTCTTCCATTGACGACAAGGTCATTGATTCCCGCCTCTCCAAGGACGGCACCAGCATCCGACGCCGCAGGGAATGCCTGGGATGTGAAAGTCGTTTCACCACCTATGAGCAGATCGAGCGCGTCGAACTGCTTGCCGTAAAACGGGACGGTCGCCGCGAACCCTTTGATCGCCAGAAACTGCTCTCCAGCTTCATCAAGGCGTGTGAGAAGCGTCCCATCTCTCTCGAGATCATGGAGGCCTCGGTCAACACGATCATCTCTGATCTCGAATCGGGACAGGAACGCGAGATTTCCACAAAGACCATCGGTGCCTCCGTCATGGAGAAGCTTCATGCCGTCGATCCCGTTGCCTATGTGCGCTTCGCATCCGTCTACCGACGGTTTGAGGATATCGGTGAATTCATCGAGGAGATCCAGTCCCTCGAGCGCCGAGCGCCCGTCTCCGACGACCAGAAAGAGCTATTCAACAAGATTTCCTGATTTCCTCCTCTCCCGATGATTGCACTCTGTGATGGCATGCCGCTGGTGACCCTTCCCGATGGGACGAGTGCCACGTTCGACAAGCACTGGATCACGGCCTCGATCAGGATCGCGGCGGAGCAGGCCGGTTACCACCGCTGGTGGCTGGCGGAACACATCGCTGAAAGCGTTGCGGTCTACCTCCAACGTGATTTCACGGCAAACATCGTTGATATTCCTAACCTTCAGGATGCCGTCTTGAACGTGCTCCAGTCCCTTGGCTTCCACGATATCGCCTCACACTTCCGCCTACCTGATCCTCCCGTCAGACTTTCGCTCAAGGAAATCGCACACGAGGCGGGAGACGGTTATGAACTCGCTTTCTTCGGTCTTCTCGGAGACCGCCTTCAGCATGTTGCGGGATCTCATGCCATGCGTCTCGAGATCCATGATCTCTCCGGGTGTGTCCGACTCATGGGCAAGCGCGGAAGGTTGGTTCAGACCCTTCGTGAGGAGATCGTGGGATTCATACGCCAGTATGGCGAGGCTGCCGGACAATCCCGTCAAGGCGAGCCGCTTGAGATCCAGTTGAGCTGAAGCCAGAAAAGGTTTTAAGGCTGAAGGGATTCAGATGTTCTTCGAATCATGACCCTCTTTGAAAAAATCGCCGCTAGGGAGATCCCTGCGAATATTATCGCCGAGGGCGATTCGTGGATTGCGTTCCGCGACATCGCTCCGCAGGCACCGGTCCATTTTCTTGTTGTCCCGAAGTGTTGCA
>CAIZIQ010000082.1 GCA_903933015.1 uncultured Spartobacteria bacterium
GGCCTCTACCTTGATGCCCGCCATCCGGAAGCCTCGCTTCTGAATGAAAGTCTCTTCTGGGTCTTTGGCTCGCAGAATCGTCTGGAACAGGCCGTAGCCGTGAAGCAGATCACCGGAGCCATCGCCCGCCGCATCGTCCCGTGGGCAAAGCTTGGAGAGTCCATGGAGCGTGGGGAACGCTTCGGTATGATCCGATTCGGCTCACGCACCGATCTCTACCTCCCGCTCGATGCCGAGGTGCTCGTCTCGGTCGGTCAGAAAACCAAGGGTGGCTCGACGGCGGTTGCCAGAATGGCTTCCTGAAGACACCATTTCCCAGCCCTGACGTCTTAGCCCCTTCCCGATGAACAACCACGAGCCCAAGATTTATCTCCTGCCGAACATGATGACGGCGGGAAATCTCTTTTGCGGATTCGCGGCCGTGCTCAAGATCATTGAGGGTGCCCTTCTTAACAACGGCGGGGAATCCGCGATCCACTCCTACCACACCGCCCTCGCCTTCATTCTCGGAGCCTGTGTCTTTGATCTCCTCGACGGCCGCGTGGCGCGCCTCGGTGGATATGAAAGTCCCTTCGGTCGCGAATTTGATTCTCTGGCCGATGTTGTTTCCTTCGGACTCGCCCCCGCCCTGCTGGTGTACCAGATCGTCCTGAAGGACTTTCACCAGACAGGTTGGATGATCGCCTTCGTCTACCTTCTTTGCGGCACCCTCCGACTGGCACGATTCAACTGTGTTGCAGCCGCCCCCAAGGATCATCAGGATGCGAAGGAACACTCCCGGAATTTCATCGGCTTCCCGATTCCCGCGGCTGCGGGACTGATCGCCTCCCTGACGCTCTTCATGCTCTGGCTGGAGGAGGGTGAAAGAACGATCGGTCGGTGGAAGTTTGCCCTTCCGGCGCTCCTGCTCTTTCTCTCATTCATGATGTTCAGTCATGTCCGCTATCCGAGCTTCAAGGGGCTGAACTGGCGCACCCAGCGCTCCCTGCCGCGATTCCTTCTCATCATCGTGGTCTTGGTCTTTGCTGGACTCAACTACGAGTGGATGCCGGCCGTTCTTTTCGTGCTCTTCCTGATCTACGGTTTCATTCGCCCCCTGCTCTCACGACCACTGCGTCAGGAGATCGAGGATGAAGAGGAACAGCCGGCGGAAAAAATCGGCTAACCGGAAATCCTCACGCCTCGCAGCCGGAGGGAGTTCGCTATCACGGAGACAGAACTTAGGCTCATGGCCGCAGCGGCGATCATCGGACTCAGGAGAATCCCGAACGAAGGATAGAGAACACCCGCCGCAATCGGAATGCCGATGATATTGTAGGCGAAGGCAAAGAAGAGATTCTCCCGGATGATTCCGAGGATGGCCCTGCTCAAGCGGATGGATGAGACAATGCCCCCCAGTGAGGGCTTCAACAGGATGATTCCCGCCGTCTCCTTAGCGATATCCGATCCGGCTCCCATCGCGATGGCGGCATCGGCCGCGGCGAGTGCGGGCGCGTCATTGATGCCGTCACCCGCCATGGCAGTCCGGTAACCTTCCTGTTTCCAAGTCCTGAATTGTTCCGCCTTCCCTGCCGGAGACAGCTCCGCATGGCACTCGGTGATCCCGAGTTGTTGAGCCACGGCTTGTGCCGTGCTCTTGCGATCTCCTGTAAGCATGGCCGTGCGCACGCCGAGACTCCCGAGCTGCGCGATGAGTTTTGCGGCCGAGATTCTGATGATGTCGCGAAAAATAAAAGCCCCCTCAAGACGACCACCAACAGACATGGCGACAAGCCCGTCGCCCGGTTCGAGTGCCATGGAATCGAGAGCTCCGACCTGGACACCATGCTCCGAGAGAAATTTCGCCGAGCCGAGAAGAAGCAAGTTTCCCTCCACCTCAGCCGAAATCCCTCCCCCGGGAAAGGCCTTGAAGGATTCGGCCTTAGGGGAAGTAATCCCCTCTTCACGAGCATGGAGGAGGAGTGCACGGGCGAGGGGGTGTTCGCTGCCGAGCTCCGCGGCAGCAGCGAGCGCAAGCACACGCGACCCAGGGAGATCTCCCAGTGTCCGGATGGAAACGACCCTTGGGGTTCCTTCGGTCAGTGTTCCGGTCTTGTCGAGAGCGAGAAGATTGATGTCGGCCAGTCTCTGGAGAGCGGTGGCCGAACGGACAAGAATGCCACTCCTTGCGGCATGACCGATCCCGACCATAAGTGCCATCGGAGTCGCCAGTCCCAGGGCACAGGGACAGGCGATCATGATCACGGAGACCGCGGCACTGATTGCGTGAAAGACATGGGGTTCCGGACCAAAAAAGAGCCAAACCAGAAGGGTCAGAAAGCTGATTGCGAGGACAATCGGCACGAAGATGGCCGCCACACGATCCGCCAGTTGCTGAATCGGTGCCTGGCTACGCTGAGCCTGCGCCACCAGACTGATGATCTGGGAAAGTGTCGTCTCGGCACCGATGTGGGCGACACGAATCACGAGGCTACCCGAGGCATTGAGAGTTCCTGCCGAAACGGCCGTACCCGGAGACTTCTCCACCGGCAGGGGTTCACCTGTCAGCATCGATTCATCGACCGAGCTCTCTCCCTCCAAAACCACGCCGTCCACGGGAATCTTTCCTCCCGGAAGAATCCGGATCAGGTTTCCGGGCTGCAACTCCATCACGGGGACCTCCCGATCCGTCTCTCCCTCCTCTCCCACCAACAATGCCGTTGAGGGGGCGAGATCGAGCAGTTCCCTCAGCGCGGTGCCGGCCTTGGCACGGCCCTTGGCCTCGAGCCATTGCCCCATGAGAACGAGGGCGATGATCACCGTGGCCGCTTCAAAGTAGGAATCCCCGATCCGAGTTCCCGGAACAATCCGGCTCCCGAACAGGAGCATCGTGATGCTGTATAGAAAGGCAATGCCGGTTCCCAGAGTGATCAGGGAGAACATGTTCAGATTGAGGGATACGAATGACCGGATCCCCTTTGCCCAGATGGGTGCACCACACCAGAAGATCACGGGCAGGGAAAGCAGGCACTCCGCCCAGGGGGTCCATTCCCGTTCGAGAAAGGAAATTCCTATCATGGGGGCCATAGCCAGAATAACCACAGGGATTCCCAGGATCACTGAAAGCCAGAATTGGCGCCCCAGAAGAAGGATTTCGGAATTCTCACCCCCATCGGGGAGAAGCGGTTCTAGAGGCATCCCACACTTCGGGCAATCTCCCGCCTTATTCCTCAGGATCTCAGGATGCATCGGGCAGGTGTAAAGTGACCCATCCTTCCCTAAGATTGGTGCGACTGGAGAGGCATGATGGTGATGGTGGCAGCAGTCGCTCATGATTCTCTCCTAACAGGCTAATAGCCTATGGACTAACAGTCTTTTCAACCTTCTGTCTGACTTGGCAGAGTTCACGGCCCTCGCGCCCCTCGAAGGCGCCAACCGGACGCCATTCCTCCAGAAGCCTGAATCGTGCATGAAACAGATGATCGATCTCCTCCCTGCTCACTCCATGGGGAGGTCCCTTCGGAGCAGCGGGATTGAGATAGAAGACGGCGAAGTAACGGCCACCGGGCTTAAGCACCCGTTCGATCGCCCGGACATAATCTGCACGTGCTTCGGGAGGAATCGCACAGAAGCAGGTGTGCTCCACCACCCAGTCGAACCCTTCGCTCCATGACGGAGGAAGATGAAAAAGGTCGCCCACCTCGTAAGCTTCCCCTCCTGCACGCGGAAAGCTTTCCGCAAGGCGGACGGCCGTGGGAGAAAGATCGAGTCCCAGAACCCGCACCCCTTTTCCCTGTGCCGCCAAGGCCCGCACATCATGACCGGGACCCGATCCAGGAACGAGGATCTCCCCTAGGATCGGATGACGCTCCAGAAACTCCGTGAGTCCCGGTGCTGCATACCCCTCGTCCCAAGGAGTGTCACCAGCGCGGTACCGTTCCTCCCAATTCACGGGATCAAGGTTCTGACTAGATGCGGATCCAGGAGGTTCCGAGGGCGATGCCGAGTTGATATTTGCGTTCATGCTCCCTGATCAGGAATGGCAGATCACGGCGGTGATGCAACCGAAACTCTCCGGAAAGCCGTTTGGAGAGTTCCTCTTCGCTTCTCGCCTCGGGATCGATGCCTCCGATCCAACGGTCGCTTGGAGTGAATTCCTCAAGCCAGGTGAAAGGAGTGGTGAGTAACAGTTGACCCCCTGGCCTAACCAGTGAGGCAACGCGAGTCAGGAAAGCGTCGGGATCCGGTAGTCGGCAGATCAGGTTGGCCGCAAGCACCACGTCATAGGAACCGAGACTCTCCGGAAGTTTCGTCGCATCCTGCACGGAGAACGTAACGCGCGCACGATCGATCTCCGGAGGAACAACAGCTTCGAACGGGAGGGTAATCTCCCCCTCCACGGCACGAAGAGCGGGATGATGGCCCGCATGCTGCAGTTGCTGTGCCGCCGCAATGAAGGACTTCGAGTAATCGCTCGCCTCGACGCGTCGGCAGGATCGCGCCAGTTCGAAGGCCGACCCTCCCACAGCACATCCGACTTCGAGCGCCGTCGCATCCGGAGAGAGCAGATTCACATCGAGAAGCTCCCGGACCAGACGCACAGGAAAGGGGTGAGACGTGACCGCAGGATCAACCGGAAGTGAAGGATGACCAAGATCCCCTGCCCCTCCGTAATGCAGGAGGAGATACTCACCGAGGAGCTTCGGTGATTCGTAGGAAAAGGACACGATCAGCCGATTCTTGGTTCCTGGGTTTCCGGAGCGGGATTCGGAGTTTGGGATACCGATCCGGTACCCTGTGGCTCTTCGGCAATCTCCGGAGTCTCAGCGACAGCCGTAACGGCTTCTTCGGCAAGCGCATTCTCCACGGCAGGAGCGGCATCGGGAGACTCCTCCTTCTTTTCCTTCTTCTTGGGCTCCGGCTTGGGGGCGGGACGCGTGGCGGCCTGCAGATTGCCCATGGCGAAATCGATCACATGCCCCTGATGGAGCAACCAGAGCAGATCGGTGGCGAGAGCCTGTTCGCGACGCTTGAGCTTCTCCTCTTCGGAAACGGCCACAGCCTCGGCACCCTCGGCACTCTCGGCACCCTCAATGACAGGATCGGGACGCTGCGCAAGAAGGGCGGCCCACTGCTTGTCGCGGGGCTGCTTCGGATGGGCCTCAAGGTAGTCGAGGATGGCCCGGAAGCCTTCGCCGATCGGTGTGGTCTCGCGGTCGAGGTAACGGGGGCGTGCGACCGAGACATTGATGATCTTCTTGTGCGACTTGAAAAGCTGAAGTCCGCGGCCCGTGAGTTCCTTGCCGAGAACCTGTGCCAGGGGAAGAGGGAAGCGATCCATCTCCTGGAGATTCTTGAGCAACAGCTCCCTCAGCAGCGGCGTCGATCCATGCAGTGCGACACCGCCGGCAACGGTGATCTCGGCACCTGAGGGCTCAACCTCGTTCATGGCGTGATGCTCGTTGAAATGAGCGGTGACTTCCTCAAAGGAAAGGCCTGTCTCAGCGGCTTCTAATCGGGTTTCAGAGGCGGTTTCACCGGAACCTTCGGGAGAAGACTGCTCGGCAGCAGGAGCGGCCCCGGCCTCCACAGTTTCGGCAATTGGCTCGGCGGGAGCCTCCGAAGTTTCGGCGACAGCGGCGGCAGGCTCTTCGGTCACAACATCTGTGGCGGCAGTTTCGACCGGGACTTCAGGCGCACTCTCGTCAGATGCTGATGCCTGGATCTCGGCTTCTGGCGCAGAGGCTTCTGCGGCCGCTACGGGCTCCTCTTGCTTTTCCGACCCGGGCTCGATGGGGTTGAAAACCGTTTTGGTGGATTGCTCGGTCTTCCACTGCTCAATCAGGGCCTCGTCGCGCATCATGCGGATGCGGGACTTGTAGACCTCAAAGGGCATGTTCTTGAAACGCGAGGAATGAAGCGCAATCAGGCGCGAGGTGTACTCGTGATGATTGGGAGGCCCAAGCAGGACGCCGCTCATACCGCACTGTGCCACCACATTGAAAGCTCCCTTCGGGGGCTCGGTTGTAACGGAGGAACGATGGTAAAATTTCTCGATATGCTTGGAGAGCAGGTGACTCACCGCCTCCTTGCGGGTCTGCCAGAGAGAACCATCGACCTTCACTCGGAAGAGATCCGGGGCGACTGTCGCCTCCTCCGATTGCAGCTTCACGCTGTAACGGTCGGAAAGCTGCACGATCAGACGGGCCAACTCAAAGAGCGGATACGCCTTGGCACGCGATCGGACCTGTTTGGCGATTCCCTCGATGGCCGCTGCCTCGGGAACAAGCTGAAGCTTCCATCCCTCCAGCATCGGCTTTGCCACGGGTTCGGGTCGGGGGCCGCGTTCATCACGGCCACTCCTGCGGTCACGGCGGTCACCTCCACCTTCACGTCTCGGTCCCTTGCCCTGCCCCCCCTGCCCCTCTCGTCGTCCTTCAGGACGCGGCCCGCGGGCTCCCTGGTCATTTCGCGGACCTCTGGAAGCATTCGCATCCCGCCCCCTGCCACGCTCTCCTCCCCCTCGGCGAGGACCCCTGTCGGAACGCTCCGGACGATCACCCTCGTCAAACTTGGCGGCGAGTCGCGCGGTGGCATCCGAGGATTCCTTGGACTCCAGGGTCCACGAAGGACGGAACATTTGGGAAAGATCGATCCCCATGTTGGAAAGATCGGCGGGTGCGGTGGATTCGGCGCTCATCGGATGAACCAAAACACTAGCACGATTGGAGTGGCGTAGGGAAAGAAGGAAACCATTCTTTTCCTGACTCCGATCCGGTCATTTCGCTTCGCAAAACGGAGCCATCACCTCCCTGAGACGCTCGGGGAGCGTCGCGCGGATGCTGATGACATCGTCACCGTAATCGGTGCGGTGAACGACTCCCTCACGATGGAGACGCGCCAGAAGGTCGGCCCGGTCATGGGGAAGACGGATCTCCACTTCGCTGCTGCCTCCGGCCACCAGACCGGCAAGCTGTTCCACAAGCTGATGAAGTCCTTCCCCCGAGTGAACCGAAATGAAGAGCGCCTCCGGATGACCGTTGCGAAGCATCGCTCGGGTCAGAGGATCCTCCACGCGATCGATCTTGTTGAAGACCGTGATCGTCTTCTTGGCATCGGCACCGAGATCGGCGAGCACCTTCATCGTCGTGTCGTAAAACTCGAGCACGCGGGGGTGGGAGGCATCGAGAAGGTGTATGAGAAAATCAGCCATCACCGCCTCCTCCAACGTGGCATTGAACGACTCGATCAACTGGTGAGGAAGCTTTCGGATGAAGCCTACCGTGTCGGTGAGGAGCAGCGGCTGCTTGTTGGGCAGGTCGATTTTGCGCGTTGTCGTGTCGAGCGTCGCGAACAGGGCATCCTCGACCAGCACCTCCGCACCCGTGAGCCGACGAAGCAGGGAGGACTTGCCTGCATTCGTGTAGCCGACGATGGCGACATTCGGCACCGGGGCGCGCTTGCGATCCTTCCGCTGGTTGGCGCGGTTTCGGCGCACCTCGATGAGATCCCTCTTCAGTCGATCCATCTGGCCGCGGATCTTGCGTTTGTCCTGCTCGAGTTGGCTCTCACCCTCACCCTTGGATCCGATGCCACCACCCTGCTTGCCGAGGTGACTCCAGGCCCTGGTCAGACGGGGAAGAGAATACGACATGCGGGCCAGATCGACCTGAATCTTGGCCTCGCGCGTCTGGGCCCGGGAGGCAAAGATATCGAGAATGATCTCCTGACGGTCGATCACGGTTATTCCGGCAAGATTCTCCCAATTACGCTGCTGGGCAGGAGTCAACTCGTTGTCCCAGATGATGACATCGCAAGCTAGTTCCTTGGCCCGCTCGCAGACCTCCTCAGCCTTACCCGACCCGACGAATAGACGGGCCTGAGGCTCGCGGTTAAAGACCAGCAGCTTCTCGATGACCGGGACACGAAGCGTACGGACGAGCTCGCCAAGCTCGTTGAGCAGATCCTCGGCATCCTCCTTCTCCTCGGTCTCCGTGTAGGCGCCGACAAGCAGGGCGCGCTCGACCATCTTTTCACGGCGTTTGATTTCGAACATTGGGAATGGGACGGCTGTTAGGCTGAAAGCTGTTAGCAAAGATGATGAATAGGGAACTCAGGAACTCAGGAACTCAGGAGGAAAATTCAAGAAAACTTATTCCATAATGAACATACCATCGATGATGTTCATCATCAGAAATGATTACTTTATGCCTAATGATCGGTTGAAGAGCCTGTTTGGGCAATATCCGGTCTCATTTCCTGAGTTCCTGGGTTCCCTATTATTTTGGGATTGAGCGTCATCGCCTCCCTGTGATCGAGATGTTCCCTGCAGAGGGCGAAGAAATCTTCCTTCGTGCCGACCCGGCGGACTGCATGGAGAAACTCCGGACTGATCCCCTCCCCTATGAAATTCGCGTATTTTTTGATCTTCTGCACCCCCTTGGAGCCCGGGATGTCGGGATCACAGACGGTCTCGTAGAGATCGTGGATATAGGCGAGTATCTCGCTCCCTGTCGGGAGCTTCACGGGCCTTCCTGCGAGATGATCGTGGATTTGTGAGAAGATCCAGGGATTGCGCACCGCACCGCGTCCGATCATAAGCCCGCGTGCACCGGTCTCCTTCAGCACAGCCTCCGCATCATCCGGAGTGGAGACATTGCCGTTCGCCAGCACGGGACAACCCAGCGACTCGGTCGCCAGGCGGATCAGGTCGTGCCGAATTCCGCCTCGGTACATCTGGAGGACGGTTCGGCCGTGAACAGTCACTAGATCGATCCCGTGCTTCCGGAAAAGCGGAAGCAAAACCTCGATCGTCTCTTCCGAATCAAAGCCGAGTCGCGTCTTCACCGTGAATTTGCCTTCGATGGCATCACGGAGCGCTCCGAGGATGGAATCAATCCGGGGAAGATCGCGGAGCAGTCCTCCCCCGGCGCACTTGCGGTAAACGACGGGTGCCGGACAGCCAAGATTCAAGTCGATGGCGGCGATCGGATGCCGCTGCAGTTCGCGCGCCGATCGGACCAACGACGGGATATCATTCCCGATCATCTGGGCTATCACGGGTCGACCCGTGGGGTTCCTGGTAATCGATTCCAGGATCGGCTTATCAAGCCGCGATGTAGGATAAACACGGAAATACTCCGTGTAGTAGAGATCGGCACCGCCGTAGCGCGTCATCAACTGCCAGAATGGCAGATCGGTGACATCCTGCATCGGCGCCAACGCCAACACCGGCGTCGGAATGGCAAGCAGGGCATCGAGAGGCGTTGCGGCATCTACTCCCATCCCGGGAGAAGTTTGATCCCATCGACCATCCTGCAGGAATGAACGGCGAAGCTTCCGGCATACTCGGGATGGCTGCGAGGATAGGCCGTCTCCACGGCGGAACGTACCGCCTCCTCGCTCGCGCTAAGCACCAGAGCACCACTCGCACCCTTGTCACCTCCCCCGAGCATCCGCTCACCAAGGACACCGGAAACGGTCCGGACGATATCGCACATGGTTTCGAGTTCCTTTCCGGAGATCTGGTAGTCATCGCGCAACCCAAATCCGTCGGCGCGGAAGATGGATCCGACCGTGGTCACATCACCCTGTCGCCAAGCTTCTAGCATCCGTGCAAAACGCTGCTGTGCATGGAAGATGTAGTCGAGTCGTTTGCAGAGATGGGGATGGCTGCTTCCGTACTTCTCCAGAATGGCGTTGAAAAGCTCCTCGGAGCGGACATCACCGAGCGTCTTGATGCCGAAAGTCTCGGCACAGAGATCCACCATCTCGGCACACTCGGCATGACGGATCCTGTAAGTCGATTTCTCAAGCCCCGGACGTATCGTTCCGGTATCAAGGCTCATGATCCGGAAATCGGGAGCTCCTGGACCAAGGGGCACATGGCGAATGGAGCGGTCGGCTGGGTTGTAGTGAGTTCCCATTCCCTCGCGGGCGAAGAGGATCATGATTTGATCAAGATTACCGCAGGGGGATCCGATGTAGTCGTTCTCCACCGCCTGGGCGAGGTCGACGATCCCCATCTCGCTCGGAAACTCGATCCCGTTCACTTCGGCCAGCGAGATCAGAAGATTGAGTGTAAGGGAGGCGGAGCGCGACATGCCGCCACCGGGGATATTCCCATAGAGTACGGCATCCATCCCCATGGTGAGTTTGTAACCAGAGCGCTTGAGCTGCCATGCCACCCCCAGCGGAAACCGGGACCAAGATTCCTTGTCGGTTCCCGGCTCAGGGATGTCTTCAAGGGAGACATCGATCAGACCATCCCCTTCGAAGTTCCCGCTAAAAAGGCGGAGGCGTCCCGTATCGTTAGGCCGGAAGGCCATCCAGATAAACCGATCGGTACCCACTCCGAAGAGCTCCGTGCCGTTGTAGTCCCCGTGTTCAACCCCGAGGCAGAAGCGTGAGGAGGAACGGCGGATTTTGGCACCGGAAAGCGAGATTCCCGCCTTGGCAGCGAGATCCTCGAGGATCTGGCGAGCCTCGTCATCACCGCTTCCGGAAACCATAGATACCGTCATTTGTTCCTGGCGCGATGAGCAGAGATCCACATCAAGCCGCCGAAGAGAAAGAGCACGGCTCCCCAGATCAGGTTGATGTTGATGGCGGGGGTGATTCTGAAGGCGGCATTGGCACTGGTGAAGAGTCCCGTGCCAAACAAGAGGAGGCCGATCAGGGTGAACATCATGCCGATCGGGTAGCGGATATCGAGGCCCATAGAAGTTTTAGTTGAGAGTTGAAGTGAGGAGTTAACGTGGAGGGGGAAGTGGCGAGGGGATTACCAGAAGATGTAATTTAGGATGATGCAGACTGCCAGCAGGACAATACCGATGGTTCCCGGTCGCACGTACCAAGCCTGTTCCACGGTCTGCTTCGGCGTGAGGGAGTAGACGAGTCCCTTGAGGTCCTCGTCGCTCTTGGTGCGGCGTGTTGCGAGCGAAACAACGACCGTTACCAGGAAGCAGACGGTAAAGGCGAAACTCGCCAGCCAGAAGTTCTGAGCCATGTCACTCGGGAGTGTCCAGAAGTTGTGGATGTAGCCCCCCTTGACCCCGGGAAGATTCCCGACGGAGAGCGTGCAGGCGTGGAAGAGGGCGGAGGCCGCCGTTCCGGAGAGGAGACCGGCAAAGGCACCGGTTCCGGTGGTGCGGGACCAGAACATGCCGAGCAGGAAGGTCGCGAAGAGCGGTGCATTCACAAAGGCGAAGACCAACTGGATGATATCCATGGCGTTGGTCCACATGCTTGCGAAGTAAGCGGCGCCGATGGAGAGCAGGATGCCGACCACCGTGATCACGCGACCCATCCAGGAGTAGTGCTCGTCGCTTTTGTCCGGAGCGATGTAGGCTTGGTACAGATCGTAGGTCCAGACCGTGTTGAAGGCGGTGACATTCCCCGCCATGCCGGACATGAAGGAGGCGAGAAGGGCGGTGAGCGCCAGACCGAGCAGACCGGTAGGGCAGTAGCGCTTCACGAGCGAAAGGATCACGCCGTCATAGTCGTTAACGACGGCATCCTGGACCCTGATTGCCAACTGGGCGTCAGGAGTTCCCGTTGCAGACTTGAGGAGTTCCTCCACCTTGGCAGAGTTGAATGAGGTTCCGGCAGCCGATGAGAGTGCTTTGGAAGCGGACGCGAGATCGGCACCCGACATAGCGGACTGTCGCAGCGAGGCGATGGCCGCGGGCATCTTTGCCTGGGTGATGACCGCCTGCGGGAGATGATACTCCTTGCCCGGGGTAGCCGTGAGGGCCAGGGCGATCATGCCAGGCAAGATCACGAGCAACGGGAAGAGCATCTTCGGAACGGCGGCGATCAACGGTGTGTTCCGGGCCGCCTTCATGTCCTTGGCGGCCATGGCGCGCTGGACCACAAGGAAGTTCGTGCACCAGTAACCGAAGGAAAGGACGAAACCGAGGCCGAAGACCATGGCAAAGAGATCGATACCCATCGGGTTGGCCGATGGACCGCCAAGCAGCGGCTTCCAGGCACTGGTCCAGGCATCGGGGGAGAAGGTCTTGGAGGCTGAATCAGAGAGGTTGTAGACCGCAGGGTGAACGGCGACACCGGAGAGCTTCTCCTTGATGACATCCCAGCCACCGGCATCCTTCAGGCCGAGGTAGATGACCGGCGCGAAGCCAAGGACGATCATGAAGAACTGGAGAACCTCCGTGTAGATCGCGGAGGTCAGTCCCCCCTTGAGCACATAGAGCAGGACGATCAGGGAGCAAACCCAGAGACAGATGTTGTACTCCCAACCCAGGAGCTGGTTCAGAAGCTTTGCCAGTGCGTTCAGGGAGATGCCTGATGCAAAGATCGTCATCACGGCAAAGGAGACCGAGTTGAAGGCGCGGGAGCGCTCGTCGAAGCGGAGCTTCAGGTACTCAGGGACGGAGCGGGCTTTCGAGCCATAGTAGAACGGCATCATGAAAACCGCCAGGAAGATCATCGCGGGGATCGCACCCACCCAGTAGAAGTGGCAGGTGGCGATGCCGTATTTTGCACCACTCGCCGCCATCCCGACGAGTTCCAGCGCCCCTAGGTTGGCCGAGAGAAAGGCAAGACCCGTCACCCAGGCGGGAATATTGCGACCGGAGAGGAAGAAGTCGGCCGAGGTCTTCATCTGGCGCTTCAGCGCGAAACCAATGCCGATGACGAAGACGATGTAGAGAGCTAGAATCGAATAATCAACGATGCTCAGATGGACGGAGGGATGGTTCATGAGGGGATCCTGGGTTGGTGGTGGGGGCCGCAGAGGAAAGTCCCCCATGCTTGCGGAAGCCACCGCATCCGTGCAAGTCGAGAGTCAGGAGGGGATCAAGGCACAAGTGTTCATGCCGAGTCATTGATTAATGATGGATTCTCCAGACGCTCAACAAGGGAAGGCCAGGTTTTCGTATTACCTATCGGGGGCCTATAGTAGGACTTGGATTTGGGAAATATTAGTGGCAGCTGTAAAGCAGCACCACCACACCGCCAACGGCGAGCAAGGAACCGACCAGGGCACGCGGTGACGGTCGCGTCTTCTCAAAAACGAACGACAACATCATGACGGCAAGCGGTGCAGTGGAGACGATGGAGAGCACGATTGCACTGGGCGAATCACGCAGTCCCCATTGGTAAAGCGCCACACCGAAAACCGGGCCGGCCAGGGCATTGCCGATGATCCACGGCATCGCACGGCGCCACGGGCGTTCCGGCTGCACGGCTCCAAGATTGCGCCAGCGACGCAGCAGACTCGTGACCAATGCCAGCAGCGCCACACAGACAATGCCTCCCAGCAACCGCTGGTAGGCGGAAGTCGGCCCATCCATCTGGAGTCCGATCTTCTGATCAAGTAGGAATCCCTGCCGGCTGACGACCGCACCCCAGGCCTGACCCACGGCCCCGATGATGGCGAAGAGCACACCCGTGAGCCGATGGCCGTGCGGTATGGCACTCGCACGTTCTGGCGCAATGGCGAGGGCGACGCCGGCCAGAATCACCACAGCGCTCACCATCTCAGCCGGCGTGATGCGCGTGCCAAGCCAGAGCCATTCCGTCACAGCCCCGATCGGCACGGCCAGACACTGAACGATGAGAACTGTCAGTGCCGCGCCCAGACGAGGCAGCGCCTCAAAGAGTGAAATATCACCCAAGCCGAATCCGAGGATTCCGCTGAAGATGAACAGCAAGAGACCTGGCCCATGTAATCCCTGGCCGATGAAATGCGCCCAGAGCCCCAGCAAGACGAGCGCCACAAGTTGACGCGCGAGATTGGCGGACTGTGATCCGAGCATCCCGGTTGACCGCCGCGCAAGAATCGCGGAGGCCGCGAAACAGAACGTGGTCAGGATAGCGGCGAACATGGATGAGAAGGATCTACTTCACCGAGTCCCTGAACCGAAGATTTTAATCTGGGAAACAGGAAACAAGCCTGTGGGAACGGGCGCGTAAGACTGCGATGCAATCGCAGCCTATAGGGCGCCACAGCTTCCCGGGAGGGAAGTGGCGTCAACTCAGGAAGGAATTACTCCGAACCTTCCAAAGAAAAGGGTTAAGACTAGGGACTGTGCCCTATTCATGAGCTTTTTTATGCACCTAGAACTTCACCCCTGCGGACCAGAAGATATTCTGGGAGACGAGGTCACCGTTCCCTGCGGCTGCATTGTAGAAGAAGGAGGTATTCCACGTCTTGGCGACCTCGACCGTGAAGCCCACTCCTGTGTAGAGGAAGTCCCGGATCGGGGTGGAGCTCCAGGTGCTAAAGCTCGGGCTGGTTCCTCCCAGATTGCCGCTAATGGCATACGGGTTCTGCATGAACTCA
>CAIZIQ010000083.1 GCA_903933015.1 uncultured Spartobacteria bacterium
CATCGCCTGGCCAGATCAGACGGACATAATCACCTTCACGCCGGGGAAGGATGGGCGGACCCGATTCAGCATCACCCGCCAAGATAAGGAATTGGTTTCGCTAAACTAAGTTCAGCCATCCCACAGACACCTCCCCATGACAAAGATCCCCCATCTCCTGATAGTGTTGGCCTCTCTCCTACTCTTGGAGAGGGAAGGAATCGCCGCACAGCCTGATCCGGAAGTCGATCGCATCTACCAATACTTTGCCCCCTCGGATGCCTCCAAAGATCGGGGGAACCTCGGGATGTATCTCTGGATCCCACCGAATACACCGAAGATCCGGGCGGTCATGGTCGCGATGCACAATGGACTTCCTATCAATATCCTCCAGAGCGCTCCGGTGCGTGAGGTCTGCCGGAAGCATGGCATCGCCCAGATCCTGATCACCCCATGGGCCAAGGATATCGGCAGCGTCATGATGAAGGATAATACCTACGACGTAACCGACCCCGCCCGGACCGCGATGTACGATTCTTATATCAAGCGACTCGCCGACATATCGGGACATTCTGAACTCACCAATGCTCCGATCGTGCCTCTCGGACACTCCGCCTTCTGTGGATTTCCCTTTGAAGCCGCGATCCGTAATCCCTCTCAATGCCTTGCCACAATTCCGATCAAGGCGGGACTCCCCGACGTCTACAGCTACTTCGGCCCGGGAGGGAAAGCGATGCATCCCGACGCATCAATGTGCTTGAGCAACATTCCCATCCTCTTCGTCACCTCCGGCAGTCAGGAGACCGTCTCCTGGAGTGCTTACCCGCACGCTTACGGGACATATCTGAGGGCTTACCGCAACGATCAGGACACCAACGCCGGCACGACGTACCAGCCTCATAACGAGCTCTTCAGCGGTTGCTGGGAAATGACGAGCGGCCACTTCGACATGTCACCGCGAAACTACCAGTTCGTGGCTGACTGGCTCGATGCAATCGCCTCGACCCGTCTGCCGGAAAAACCGGGCGATCCCCTGAAAACCATCACCCTCAAGGATGGATGGTTGATGAATTCGAAAATCCCAGCCGTAGGAGACCTCCCGAAGGATTATCCCATGTTCGCTCCTTACCTCGAGTACAAGGGCCATCGCAACGAGGCCCTCTGGTTCCCGAATGAGAAGCTCGCCCGCAACCAGTTCGACCTCGGCATCTCCGAGCCTCGGAAAAAGATTGAGATGTTCACCTTCCTCCACCCGACGAATCAGCCGATCAGTCTCGCCATGGGACTGATGGCCCCAATGACGAATCCTGCTGCACTCCTGCATGACGACGGACTCTTCACGCTCACCACCCACCGACTCACGACTCCGCCGGAGATCTGCACGGTTTCAGAAAAGGATCGCAAGGCCCATCCCGAGATCCCGCTGACCTATACGAATGTCGCCTTCCCCGGAATGACCAACCTTCCGACAAGTGATCTGCCCCTCGAATTCAATGCGCATGGCGGAGCCTTCCAAGTCGTGAAGAGCGAACAGTTCAAGGATGAGAGGGGCGTCACCGAGACGCGTCTAACCCTACGACTGAAGCGCCACCGCATC
>CAIZIQ010000084.1 GCA_903933015.1 uncultured Spartobacteria bacterium
CTGCAGTTGAAGAAGTTCATCGTCTCGGAGCTTCTTTATTGAAAATAGACATCTTCCCTTTGATGCACTCGGCCGAGGGTGACGAGGGTGTCGAGGATTTCCTGGATGTCGGAGCTGCTGGCGCGGGCGAAGGTCTTGGCGAGGGTTTCTGCCGTGACGGGGGCGCTGGCGGATTTGAGGGCTTCTTCGACAGCGCGGACACGTTCGGCGAGGGGTTTCGGCCAGGGAGCTTTGACGGAAGAGGTCTTCGCTGTTTTGGTTTTAGCGGACTTCTCTTTCGTAAGTTTCAGCCCGGATTGGGTGGCCGAGGATCCGGTAGGGTTTTGATACTCAGGGCGGAGGTAGCGGATGATCCCTTGTGCCTCTTCGGCAGCGCGTTCGGCATTGAGAGCGACAAGGCGGGTGAGGATCTCCTCGTCACTCAGATCGCGGCCAGCCCCCCATCCATAAGCCTCAGCGACGGCGGCATCAAGGTCGTCGTGGAGCTGGCGGAGGACCGAGACGAGGCCCTGATCGTGGATCACCTTTTCCTTGGCCGTGAGGGCGCGACCATTCCTGAGAGCCTCCAAAACATTATAGATCCCTGTGAGGGTGAGTGTCGGATGCTCTGCCTGAACCCGCTTCCGATGGGCATCGATTTCCTCCGCTAGGGAGTGGATCCGAGCCTTTAGCGAGTCATCACCCTCGGGGAATGGGAAGGGCTCGAAACAGCGTGACTTTGCATAGACCGGATCATTGCCAACGCCAAGCCAGCTTCCCGCAGCAAGAGAGTAAAGAACATGAATTCGACTACTCAGGACTCCAAGTTGGTAAGCATCATCCAGTGCAATCACGATGAGCTTATTGTCCGGCAGCACCGAAGCATCGAGGAACTGGAAGTGACGGTGCTTCGAGGTTTCAACGGTAGCGATGTAGCGAGTCAGCCCAGCAAGTGCTGGCCGCAAATCGCGTCGAGGTTCACCAAAGATCCACCATTTATCGCGATAGCTGGCGCGGTTATTGGTATCCCGCTCCGGCTTAACTCGGGTCAAAACATGCTGATAAAGGGCAGGAAAGCGCTCGCGCACTTCCTCTGCAGTGAGTCCAAAGAGATCGATGACCATGACATCACGTGGGCGGTCGGCAAGATCCTTGCCATTACGATAGGGACGAATGTGCTGCTCGATTCCAGAAACTGATCCGAGACCGAGTTCTCTGGCCTCCTCGGGGGTGATAATAAATCCGGATCCGATTAGCTGCATCCCCCTGTAAGCAAGCAATTCATTCGCTCGGAGCGGCTGCGTCTCTGAGACCTTGGCTCCGATGGTGAGATCGGCAGCGATTTCACCCGTGCTTTCGGTGAAGGTGACTATGGCCGAGCCATCGGCCTGAGGCTCTTCCTCGGTCACGGTGAGGAGCTGTCCCGGCAGATCGGACTTGGCCGCGACGGTCATGGCGATGCGGACCGCGGCTCCCTCCTGGGTATCGACCCACGGGTGATCGGGGATGGCGAAGCGGAGGGAGATCTGATCCAGATGGCGCTCGAGCACGCGGCGGTTGAAGGTCTGGCGGAGGCTATTGGTCGTTATCAGTCCGAAGCGCTTGGCAGTGTCTGCCTCCACGGCCAAGGCTGCTTTCTCCCACCAATACATGACGAAGTCGGCACTCTCGGGAACTTCGGGATAGGCTGCTCTCAAGGTCTCGGTGTAGCCGTCGCCGAGATCCTCGCGCATCCGGGCAGGTCCGAGGAAGGGGGGATTCCCCACGATATAGTCGGCCTCAGGCCACTCGGCGGGGCGGGGATTCGGATAGCTGAGGAGCGGAGTACGCTGGCTCTCATCGGGGACTTCGCGGCTAGTGACTGGGTCGGTTTTCTTCGATTTTCGATCCCAGACGGTGACGGGCTGACCCGCCTCATCAAGGACGGGCTGTGGTTCCCCATCCCAGGCGAGGACGGCATCGCGGCACTCAATATTATGAAATCTCCGCAGGACGGGTTCAGCGGGGAGGGTCTGGCCGCGGGTGCGGAAGTGCCACTGGAGGTAGCCGATCCAGAGGACCATCTCGGCAATGGAGGCGGCTCGGGGATTCAACTCGATCCCAAGGAACTGGTGGGGATCGACGCTGTGGGTGGCGAGGTCGAGGAGGAGGTTCTCCCCGAGGTCAGCGGAGGCGTCTAGGACCTCTCCCTCGAGACGCTTCATGTGCTCGAGGGCGACGTAGAGGAAGTTCCCTGAGCCGCAGGCGGGATCGAGGATTGTGGTCTTGCAGAGCTGGTCGTGGAAGGCGCGGATTTCCTTGCGGGCCTCCTCCATGCGGCCCGCCTGAGCATGGACGACGGCAGCAGTCCGTACGCTCTCCCAGGTTGAGCGTAGGGGCTCAACGATGGTGGGGAGGATGAGACGCTCGACGTAGGCGCGTGGTGTGTAGTGGGCACCGAGGGCGTGGCGCTCAATGGGATCGAGGGCTCGCTCAAGCAGCGTGCCGAAGATAGCTGGCTCGACGTTCTTCCAGTCTGCCGTTGCAGCCCGGATGAGAATCTCGATCTGGAGGGCATCGAGGGGTAGGACGCTTGCTTCCTCGAAGAGGCCTCCATTGAAGCGGAGGAGCTTCTGATTGAGGATGACGGAATACTCCGTGCCGGTCTGCATCTCGGAGAAGAGCTGACGGAGCTTGGGAACGAATCCCTCGGGGTGCCCGCGCAGGGATTCCAGGAGATGCAGAAAGCTATCCTTGGGGAGGAGGCCGACATCCTCGGAAAACATGCAGAAGAGGCAGCGGGTAAGGAATTCGCCGACGAGCTTCGGCTGGTGGCCACTCCGTTCGAGCGAGGCTGCAAGAGTCGCCAAGAGGTCGGCGATCTCGCGGGTGACGGCGGCGCTGATCTTGGAAGGGTCGAGCGAGAGGGGATCAAGCCAGACTTGGCGAAGGCGATCCCGAACGCTCTCCTCGGCAAGGTCCGCAAGGCGGATGCGGAAGGTGCGGGGATCGGGATAAGGAAGGTAGGCTTTCCCTGCCTGCGTGAAATCGGCGTAGAGCTCGAGGGTGTGGCCGATGTCGGCCACGAGCAGGAAGGGTGGCGTGGCGTGTCCGTCGGGAAGCGATCGGGCGTAGCGCTCGGCCTGACCGCGGGCCTTCATCATGGCGTCGTCCCAAGCTCCGCTGCCACGAATAGGACCGCTCTTTGGTCCGCTTTTTGTGGATGGGAGATAGACGCCCGCCTGCTCCATGACGCGGGCGGAGTCGGACTTGGGAAGGCTGTTGGCGTATTGCTTCGCCTCGAGGACGAAGGCGTCGCGGCGGTAAAGGTCAATCCGTCCGTCGCCTAGGGAGCCATCCCCGAGGGGGATCTTTACCGGGTACTCAAAGGTGTAGCCGTCAGCGTGGGTATTCGACGGACGAGGCACCTCCAGCAGATCGCACAGTTCGCTCAGGAAGAGTTGGGCATTCGCCCGCTCCGAGGCCTCGGCACGTGACCAACGCCCTATAAAAGCATCAGCAGCGGTGGGCGTGGCGGAGGCGGAATCCATGGAGAAAACGGTGTCTGACAGATAGCGCTCAGAGGGTCAGGTGGCGAGTAGGGAATGGAATTGTATTCATGATTCGAAACAGTTGAATCTACCAAACGAACGAGACCCAGAGTGTCCTAGATCCTTATAAAACTTCACGCGGGAGGGCAGTGAGTGATGATCAAATATGGAACTCAAGAACTCAGGAAAAAATGGGAAACAAAAGACTGACTGCGTTCCAGCGTCTTGGCATCCCGACAGATACGAACGGTGAGAGGCTAGACTCTTTCATCACTTCCTTTCCTGAGTTCCTGAGTTCCATATTATTACTGCTC
>CAIZIQ010000085.1 GCA_903933015.1 uncultured Spartobacteria bacterium
GGCAACCTTCGGAACCGGATTAGGTGGCACGGTGACGCTCAATACCAATGCGGCACTCAATGGGCTGATCTTCTCCAATGCAAACGCCTACACTTTGGTGGGAAGTGGAACGATTTCCTTGGTGCAGGGAAGCAACGCCCCTGCAATTACGACGACTCTGGGTAGCCACACCATCAGCAATACCTTGGCCTTCTCGACCAATGTCACCGTCACCAACTCCGCGGGGACGCTCCTGACCATCGCTGGAAATATCACCGGTACAGGGGGATTGACCAAGAATGGAGCCGGCACCCTGGCCCTCTCCGGAACCAATACCTACGCCGGTTCGACACTCCTCACCGGTGGTACAACCCTACTTTCAGGATCCATCTCCAATGCGGCATCCCTCACGATTGGCAATGGTGCCAGCGCCTCACTGACACTTTCCAATGCCACCGTCTCCATTTCTTCTATCTCTGTTGCCACGAATGCGGTGTTGGGCGGCAGCGGCACCGTTTCCACCACGGGAGGTATGCAGGTAGCCGGAACGCTTGCTCCCTCGGGGATAAATTCCCTGACTGTGAGCGGCGGACTCACCTTCACTTCTACCGGCAGCTATCTCTGGAATCTCTTTGCAAACAGTGCAACCAACGCCGGAACTGACTTTACCGCTCCGCTGCTGGTGAATGGATCCCTCTCGGTCACGAATGGATCCCTCCTTAGCCTGAATCTGGCAACCAATGTCAGTATCGCCAATTCCTTCTGGAGCACCAACGAGTCATGGATCGTCATGACAGGAAGCTCACCGCTTCTGGCCGGCACCAACTTCAATCTCACCCTGAACAGCTCCGCCCTTGCCAGCGGGTTTAGCACCACATCCTTCAGCCTTCAGACCAATGGAGATAACCTGTTTCTCAACTACACGGCGGGGAACACCATCATTATCACGAACAATGAAGGTACGATTCCCCCGATCACCAATGCACCTACCAGTTTGATCGTAGAGACGAATGGATCCGCCACGCTCGCATCGAGCAATCCCCAACTCATCAGCGTCACCATGAATCAAGGGTCCCTCTACGTACCCTCCACGAATTCACTTCCCTCCAACTGCAACGTGACGGTGAACAACGGCACCCTTCAGATCAGCACCAACGGCACACTTGCTATCAACAACCTTCAGGTCAATGGGGGCACCCTGACCAATGTGAGCAACAGCACCGTTTCGGTGGCGAGTTTCACCATGACAGGAGGCTCTCTTACCGGTGGGACCAATGTTGTTTACTGGGCGCAGAACTATCTCTTCCGGTCCACGAACAATACGATCGTTAACGTGGAGTTGAATAATCTGGGCAACATACCCTCCAATAACTCCACGGCCACCATCACCACGAATGGTACAGCCTCCGCGGCTTCCGTCATCTTCACGGCATCGATGGGATATACCGGCAACACTACCATCACCGGGGGCATCCTTCAGTTGGGCAATGGATCAAGCAACGGAATGGTAATTGGGGTTGTCTCGATGACCAACGGCACGCTGAATTTTGGCTGGAACAGCAACAGCACCATCACCAATCAGATCAATGGTTCGGGAGTGATCGGACAGATCGGCACCGGGACACTCACAATTGGAAGCACCGTCGCCCCAAGCTTCTCGGGATCCTTTGCCTCCGCGAACGGGACGCTTGCGGTGACCAATACCAATACCCTCGGATCCGCGACCAATTTCTATCTCGCCAACAATGGAACTCTTCAGATTGCTGCATCCGGTTCCACCACCCTTACCCAGAGCATCAATGTCACCAACGGAACTGGTGTTATTCAGAACAGCACGAGCAACACGCTCACTCTTGCCGGTTCACTTTCGAAGAATGGGACGGTTCTGGTTCTCAGCGGTGGATCCTTCGATGTCTTGGGAACGATTAGTGGAGCCAGCGCTAACTCTGATCTGGTGATTAGCAATGCAACGGCAACGCTTACCTCTGCCAGTAACAGCTATGTTGGCCCGACTTTCATCCTTGCCGGTTCCAGCGTCACCAATGGGGCCGTCAATGCCATGTCCACTAACAGCACTCTCGTGATGGGAGCCTCCGGCGAAACTGCCTCCACCAGCAATAGCTATGACCTTTCCGGCTATAACCAGAGCCTTCTCGGCCTTGCCTCCTTCGGGAATGCCAACAATCTCCTGACCAATAGCAGCAGCAATGCCAACATGACCCTCGGAGGATCAGATTCCACCACTTGTGGAATCACGATTGCTGGCAACATCATGCTCATCCGTCAGGGAACCGGTAACACCACCCTAACCGGAGCCAACACCTACAGCGGAGGTACCGTGATCAACAGCGGCACCCTGACCACGGCTAACATCCAGGCGCTGGGCAGCGGAGGAGTGGCGCTCAACGGAGGCAGTCTTACCGTCCAGTCGTCGCTCAATATCGCCTCCCTCAACTGGAGCGGCGGTCAAATCGCTCTCCCTAATGCAGGAAGTGGCCAGTTCGTGGTGGTGACCGGTTCCGGCACACCTTTCACGAACACGGGTGTGAATACCTTCAACCTGAGCGGGGCATCCTTGAGCATTGGTACCCCGACAGCCCTCTTGGGGGCCACGAACATGACCACCAACAGCTTCACCACGAATGAGTTTAGCGTTACCGGAGTCTCGAATTACGACCTGCTGATCAGCAACAACATCCTCTGGATTGAGGCACTCAATGCCCCGGTCCCGGCAACTCCTGCCTACCCGAATTTCCTCGGTTATGCGGTCAACAGGAACCAGAGCAACGTTGCTGGCGTGCTTAACAGCTTTGAGAGCAACCCGAACGCCGACCAGACCGTCATTCTCAATAGTCTCGTGGCCCTCACCAACAGCCCCGCCGCCATGCAGCAGGCCTTTAACGCCATCATGCCGAGCTTCTACCAGCAGATGGCGACGATCGCCTTCAACGGAGCCAACGCCCAGAACATGGAACTCTCCCAGCGCCTCTGGGGTGTGCGAGTCGCCGAGGGTGGGGGCTTCAGCATGAATGGCTTCGCCGACAACTACGCCATGCTTCAGGAAGGCCAGGGAGACGGAGGCAAGAGCGTCCTGGATGCCAAGAACGACATCCTCCGACCCGGAGAAGACAACCACTGGGGCATGTTCGCGGATGCCAACGGTATCTTCGCCCAGGCCAACAGCGGCAACATGCTCCCGGGCTACAGCTCTGAAAGCGGCGGCGTCACCACCGGCCTCACCTACAAGTGGAACAAGAACTTCGCCACCGGCCTCTACGCTGGCTACCAAGGCACCTACAACAAGAGCGGAGCCAATGGCTCCGGACTCGGAGTCGGCAGCACCCTGATCGACAACGCCGTCCGCTTTGGCTTCCTGGGTACCTACGGCCAAGTCAACTCCAAGGGAGAACCCCTCGGCTTCTACGCCAACGCCTTGGCCGGAGGAGCCTACAACAACTACCAGGCCACCCGCATCATCCAGTACAGCGGAGTCGATCGCACGGCCAACAGCCAACCCGGAGCCGGGGAACTCGATACCATGCTTGCCGGTGGCTACGACATGCAGTCCGGCAAGTTCACCTATGGACCGACCGCCTCCCTCCAGTACACCTACCTGGGAGTCAACTCCCTCAATGAAACCGGAGCCCAGAGCCTCGACTTCAACTCCGCGGGATGGAACAGCTCCAGCCTCCTCTCCAGTGTCGGAGCCCATGCCGCCTACACCTGGATCCCGAATACGGCCCATAAGGACATCGTGGTGGTACCGCAGCTATCCCTCAACTGGCAGCACGAGTTCATGCAGAACCCCTATGCCATCAGTGGCAACCTGGGAGGCACCAGTCCGACCTTCAGCAACTGGAGCGCGGCCCCGATCAGGGACTTCCTCTACACGGGAGTCGGTGTGACCGTGGAGTTCGCCAAGAAGTGGAATACCTCGTTCTTCTACAATGCAGCCGCAGGGAACCAGAACCTCGAGAGCCAGAATATCTTCTGGTCTCTCGGAATGAAGTTCTAGAGAAGGTCCCGGAATCACTCAATCCGAGCGGATAAAGGGGGCAACAGGGTTACAAAAAACTGCGGAGGCTGCAGCCTTCCCGAGGAATAACTGGAGTGGGATAATCGCCCATAGGGCCTCTATTTATAAGCCTCAAAGAGTAACTGAGGCCGATTTTGAAGTGGTGCGCGATACAGGGTTCGAACCTGTGACCCCTACAGTGTCAATGTAGTGCTCTACCACTGAGCTAACCGCGCAAATCTTGACGCCCAAAGCGTCGGATCGGTCTGACACTCTAATTCCTGCTCCGGTGGAGGCAATTCTTTTTCACCACCCATCTGCCGGCTGATTATTCGCGGCGGTGATGGGTGAGTTGGCGCTCCGCGTATTTGGCAATGAGGTCGTACTCGAGGTTCACGCGATCTCCGGCCTTCAGATCGCCGAGGTTAGTTTCCTGAAGGGTATGGGGGATGATCCAGAGGCTGAACTGCTCTGGGGCAAGGGAGGCCACAGTGAGGCTGACACCGTTCACGGCAATAGATCCCTTCTCGATGAAATAGGAGGCTCCTCCCTTGGGAATCCGGATCATGAGATTCAGATCCTCCCCCCTTCGCTCGGCGGAAATCACTTCAGCCGTTGTGTCGATATGTCCCTGAACAAAGTGACCGCCGAAGCGTCCGTCGGCACGCAGGGCGCGCTCGAGATTGACCCGGGATCGGGGGGCAACGGTTCCGAGATTGGTGCGGGCCAGTGTCTCACCAAGAAGATCGAAGGCAGCGGCGCCGGAATCAGTCCCCGTGACAGTGAGGCAGCAACCGTTCACGGCGAGGCTTTCCCCAAGCGAGAGTGCGGCTGTGAGCGGGGTGTCCAGAAGTAGGCGTGCCGCTTCGCCTCGCTGTTCCAAGGCGCGGACGGTTCCGATGGATTCAACAAGTCCCGTGAACATTCCGGTAAGGCTAGCGGAGAAAAACCCATCCTGCCAGCGCAAGCGCCGGCAGGAGAATCGGGAGGGCGTAGCGGAAAATGTATCCGAAGAAGCTGGGTGGATGAGCACCGAACTGGGAGACGACGCTTTTGACCATGAAATTGGGTCCGTTGCCGATGTAGGTCATGGCACCGAAGAAGACGGCCCCCATGGAGATCGCGACCAGATGGTGGGGATCATGAGTCGCAATACGGAGAACATCCTCGGGATTGGTGAGAGTCCCACCCTTAAGGCCCAGTTCCACGGAGAGGAAGGCGAGGTAGGTGGGGGCATTGTCCAGGAAGGAGGAGAGGATTCCGGTCAGGTAGTAGAAGTGAAAGGAGCCCATCCCCAACGATTCGGCCAATTCCGGAGCGTAATGCTCCAGGTAGTCGAGTGCGGGAACCATCGTTCCGAAGATTCCAAGGAAGAGCCAAGCCACCTCCCTGATGGGCTCGAAGGTGAAGTTGTTCCTCTCGTGGATGATGCGCGGGGTGAAATGCCAGGAGAGGAGTGCTGCCAGGACCATCAGGGTTTCCCTCCAGGGGCTTGGGAAAAAAACGGCTGCAAGAATGGCCCCCAATCCGGCGAGGTTACCGAGTCCTTCGAAGGCCCAGGATTCCTTGGCGCTCATCTCCTCGCGAATGGGGACCGGGGGGCGGAGGAAGTTTTTCCGGTCGATCAGGTAGAAGATTCCGAGCAGCAATCCAACCTCGAGCATCCAGGGCTTCCAGAGGTGCTCGAGTGTCCACCAGAAGGGAACGCCCTTCAGGAATCCCAGGAAGAGCGGAGGATCACCAACGGGCGTCAGGACGCCCCCGACATTGGCGATGAGGAAGATGAAGAAGGCCGTGTGAAATCCCGTGATGCGGTACTTATTCATGCGGATCCAGGGGCGGATCAGGAGCATCGAGGCCCCCGTGGTTCCCAGGACGCTGGCCAACACCGAACCAATGAGCAGAAAGATGACATTCCTGAAGGGGGTAGCCTCCCCGGAAACCCTGATGTGAATCCCCCCCGCCACAATGAACAGGGCCGCCATGATGACGATGAAGCTCATGTATTCGTGCAGCGGGCCGAGCAATCGGCTCCCTCGTCCCGGTGCGGTCAGGTAATAGAGAACCGTCATGCCTCCGAGGAGCATCGAGACCTTGGGATAATGACGCTCCCACCAGAGAGGTGCCAGGAAGGGCATCAAGGCGATTGCCAGCAACTGCAAGCCAAAGGGAAGCAGAAGAAGTGCCGGGGGAAGATCGTGAGTGGCGGCAACCGGTGTCATGTCCTTCAGTTTTTTTCATGGACATCTCCGGATCCGCGAGCAAATTCATCGATCGCACTTTGAATATTTTCCGGTTCATCCCCCTCTCGCTGCTGGTGTTGACTCTCTCCGGCTGCGCCTCGGTGAGTGTCGGGAACATCCACGACAGGGGCACGCCTCCCAAGAAGATGCCCTCAAAGATCTATGTGAGGGAATTCGAGGCGCCCTATGAGAATTTCCGGGTCGATCGGAGTGATCACGATCTGGTGCTCTTCGTGAAGGCTGAGCAGCATGCGATGGCCCTCGATTTGGTTCAGCAACTCACCAAATACGTCGCCCCCGCTGAAATCCTTCCCGAGGGCAAGGCCCTGCCACATGGGAACTTCTGGCTCGTCAGCGGGGTCTATGACCGTGTGAACCAGGGTAGCCGTGCTTTGAGGACCATCGTCGGATTCGGCGCGGGGGGTACCAAGATGGAAACCCGGGTACAGGTCGTCGAACTTGGCGGCAAGGAGCAGGAAACCTTCCTGTCCATGATCACAACCGGGGGGTCCGGCATGGCTCCGGGGGCATGGGCTGCCTTCACCCCCGCCATGGTATTCTACTGGCCCGGGGCCGTGGCGAATGCCGGAGGAGCCTCCCTGGGTGGGCTGTCGATTGATAGAAACAGGACGGCCCGTGAAATCACGGCGGCGCTTTCCGAGTACTGCTTTCAGGAGGGATTGATCACGGAACGCCGTACCCGTCGTCCCAAGAAGATCGGGTTACTACCCCCGCTTCAGCGTCCCGACTTCATTGTTCCCAAATCCGGGACCTGAACGAATTTCCCAAGCGTTTCTTTCCAAAAGTGACGCACTCTGATTCAATTTCCGTTTCTGTTATCCGCTGATCACAAGCTGATAGCCTCTACCATTACTTTCCATGTCCAACACACTGCGTAAAACAAAGATCATCGCCACGCTAGGTCCCGCCAGCGAAACCCCCGAACGCCTCCGCGAAATGATCCTGGCAGGGGTCAATATCTTCAGGCTCAACATGAGCCACGCCAACCACGATTGGGTCCGCAAGATCGTCCCCACCATCCGAACCATCGCCGAGGAGCTTGCGATGCCGGTCGGGATCCTGATGGACACCCAGGGACCCGCGGTCCGTACTGGGGATCTTCCTGTGAAACTCAACCTTAAGGTTGGAGATATCATGGAATTCACCATGCGCGGGGTCCGCAGCGAGGAGCTCTATTCGGTTAATGTCAACTATGACGGACTGATCGATGACATCTCCGAAGGTGATGTCGTGCTCGTCGACAACGGCGTCATCCACCTCAAGGTGCTTTCGAAGAAGGACAGCCGCATTCGCTGCGAGGTTCTGACTCCCGGCGAACTCGGTTCCCGACGCCATATTAACCTCCCCGGTGTGAAGGTGAACCTACCTCCCCTTACTGAGAAGGATCTCGCGGATGTCGCCGTCGGTGCCGAGACAGGGGTCGACTTTGTTGCTCTTTCCTTCTGCCGCGAACCCTCCGATGTCGTGGAACTCCGGAGCGTGCTGGCTTCCCACAAGTGCGAGGCGAAGATCATCGCCAAGATCGAGGACCAGAGCGCCGTGAAGCTCATCAATGAGATCATCAAGGAGACCGACGCCGTCATGATCGCCCGCGGCGATCTCGGCATCGAGTGTCCCATGGAGGAACTCCCGATCATTCAACGCCGCATCCTCAAGGCCGCCCTCAAGATCGGCAAGCCTGTCATCGTGGCCACCCACATGCTTGAGTCGATGATCGATAACCCCGTGCCGACCCGTGCCGAGGTGACCGACGTGGCCAATGCTGTCTTTGAGCAGGCCGACGCCATCATGCTCAGCGGAGAGACCACCGTGGGCAAATACCCCGTGGACTGCGTCAAGGTGCTCGACCGGATCGCCCGTCGCATCGAACGCAGCGGCAGCGCCCATTTTGCCGATCAATCGTCGCTTCTCCACCCCAGGCAGAAGACGGCCCATTCCGGCGTCGTCCTTGCGAATTCCTTTGCCCACGCCAATATCGCGGTGCTGACCCGGCAAGGCAACATGGCCGGTTACACCAGTCACATGCGCCCCGAGCATGCGTCGATCTTCGCGATGACCCCTTCCAAGACGGTTGCCGGTCACATGACGCTCCTCTGGGGCACGCTTCCCATGGTAATGCCCTTCGGGAAGACGACCGAAGAATCAGTGAAAAAGGCCGAAGAACTCCTCCTTGAGCGTGGTTTAATCAAGGAAGGCGAGCATCTTGTGATCCTGAGCGATATCGTCGAGGGTGATGAGAAGTTTGATTCGATCCAGCTTCGCAAAATCTAATCGGCAGAAAACATTACAAAGAGAAGGGAGGGCAAGGCCCTCCCTTTTTTGTGTCAGGAAACAAACCCAAAAGCCGAGAAGCTTTGGGAAGAAATTCTTGGGTAAAACGCTCTAGGGAACCGCATTCACCCAGCTGATAAAACCCTTTGGGCCGCCGGGAATATAACCGCTCTGCTGTTTGATCACTTTGCCGGCAGGATCTAGAAGGACGAGGGTTGGAAATCCCTGCACCTGGTATTGCTCCTGAAGGGCGTCATTCTGTTTCTTGACCTCAGGGGGGAGTGTCTTTGCCTGTGGAAAATCAACTTCCACGAGCACCAGATTCTTGTCCGCAAACTCCTTGAAGGCAGGCTGATCGAAGGTCTCCTTCTTCAGGCGGATGCACCATCCGCACCAGTCGCTTCCGGTGAAATCAAGGAGCACATTCTTGTGCTCCTTGGCGGCGGTGGCGAGAGCGGCCTTGTAATCATCACCCCAACCGTTTGCAAACGCGGGAGAAATGAAGAAGGTGGCGGCAAGAAGCAGGAGGAGGGGGCGGGGGGGGAACATCCGCTCTATTTGGCTGATAACCTATTCTGTATCAACAACAAAATGACAAGATTCGGAACCTGATCGACGCATGCCGATCATCCTACCTGCCATTGGGGGGAAATTTCCCGAATGACCGGACTCCGTTCCCCCATAGCCAGATGATGAACGGCGGCAAAGGCCATCATGGCGGCGTTATCCGTGGAAAGCTCAGGCGAGGGCAAATGAAGTTCCCATCCCTTGGATTGGCAGAGGTTCATCATCCCCTCCCGCAGGGCACGGTTGGCAGCCACGCCCCCGGAGAGTGCGATACGCCTCAGTCCGGAGGCCACCACGGCGTGTTCCGTTTTCCGGAGCAGGACACCGACGATCGCCTGACGTACCGAGGCACAGATGTCGGCCATTCCTTGCGTGGTCTTCGGCATTGCGGGGTTCTTTTCCAGAAAATAACGGACCGAAGTTTTCAGTCCACTGAAGCTGAAATCGAGGTTTTCACGCTCCGGCAACGCCTGGGGAAACTCATGAGCCCTGGGATCTCCTTGCTCCGCCAAGCGGTCGATCTCGATTCCTCCGGGATAGGACAGGCCCAGTAGCTTGGCCACCTTGTCGAAGGCTTCGCCCGCCGCATCATCGAGGGTCCGACCCATTACTGTGTAGTCGCCCGCACCGCGGACCATGGTCAGTTGCGTGTGGCCACCGCTCACCAGCAAAGCGACATGAGGTGGGATTTCTTCCGAGCCAAGGAACGGAGAGAGAAGGTGCCCCTCGAGGTGGTTGAGAGCAAGGTAGGGGATGCCTAGTGCCAGGGACAATCCCTTGGCGTAGGAGGCTCCGACCAGCAGGGCCGGGGCCAGCCCGGGACCCGAGGTGGCGACGACGGCTCCGAGATCATTTGCGGAAATACCCGCCTCTTCCAAGGCGCGACGCACCAGGGGATCGATTGCGAGGAGATGATTGCGGGAAGCAACCTCGGGCACGACGCCCCCAAATCGTGAGTGAAGTTCGGCTTGCGAGGCAATCAGGCTGGAGAGAATCGTGCCAGGGGGGCGCAGGACTGCCGCCGCCGTCTCATCACAGCTCGATTCGATAGCCAGAATGGTAGTGGCTGACATGGGAAGGCTTTTTATCTGGGAAACAGGAAAACAGGAAGAGAGAGGAATGGCAGGGCGTGAATGTCCGTGGTGATTCGAGGATCTGCGGATCAGAAAACCCTCAATCTTCTTTTCACATTCTGTTCCTGCATTCCTGTTTTCTAGATGAATTATTCTGGTTTCATTGCTGGAATGGCTGCAAGAAGGTGGCGCTGCCATGCGGCGCGCAGCTCCTCCGGGGATTCGCGCATCAGACACTCCGCGTTTCCCAACTCCTTGATCAGAGAGAATGCCACGGCGTTCCGATCAAGCCGGGATCCGGTGATCATTGCCAGAGAGACCGCTCGCTCCCGAAGTTCGTCAGGGAAATCATGGGGTCCGTGGTTCACATTCAGGCCAATCCCGACAACGGCGAAGGGATTCCTGCCCGTTCGTGTTTCCACGAGGATGCCTGCCACCTTTCTGCCCGAGATCAGGAGATCGTTGGGGGCCTTGATTCCACAGTCATCGATTTTCAGCTTCCGAAGCACCTTCACCAGGGCCACGGCCCCGAATGCAGAGAGGGAGGGGATCGTCTTGTCATTGATTGGGAGTCGAAGCAGAAGGGAAAACCAAAGTCCCAGACCGCGCGCGGAATTCCATCGACGCTGGAATTGTCCACGTCCCGCCGTTTGGCGTTCGGCAAAGAGAAGAGTTCCTGCGGCGCAGCCCGCCTCTCCAAGTCGCAGCATCTCGTCATTGCTCGAGGAGGTCTCCTCCAGAACCTGCACGGGTATGTTCCAGGGTGATGCCGAGGAGAGCAGGGAGGCATCCAACGGGGCCGATGAGGAAGGCATGATCAGAGCTTTTCGAGCTCCAGAGAAAGATCGGCATTCACGGAGGAGTGCGTGAGTGCGCCGACAGAGATACGATCGACGCCGGTTTCAGCAATGGCGCCCACGATCTCGAGCGTGACCCCTCCACTTGCCTCCAAAAACACCGCGGGAGCCTTCGCATTGCGAAGAGCCACGGCCTTTCTCATGAGATCGCACGCCATGTTGTCGAGGAGGATGACGTCGATCCCGGGCATCGCAAGCAGATGATTCACCTGCTCCAGCGTGTCGGCCTCGATCTCGATCGGAAGGCCCGGGTGTTCTGCGTGGAGTCGTGCGATTACGGGAGGTAGGAGAGCGAGATTCCCGAGTGCAGCCAGATGATTATCCTTCACAAGCACCGCGTCGTAGAGGCCCATCCGGTGGTTCACACAGCCACCAGCCTTGACCGCCTGCTTCTCGAGAATCCTCCACCCCGGCGTGGTCTTGCGCGTGTCGAGAAGGCGGACTTTCGTGCCCGAGACGGCGTCCGCATACCGACGGGCAAGTGTTGCGATTCCGCAGAGGCGTCCCAGGAAGTTCAGGGCGGTCCTTTCGCCGGAAAGGATGGAGCATGTCGATCCCTCGATCCCGATCAAGGGGGCTCCTGTTTCGAGCGTGTCACCCTCGCCGCACTTGATGGAGATGGCGAGTGCCGGATCGATCCGGCGAAAGGCCTCGGCAGCCGTGGAGAGCCCGGAGGCGACGCAACGGGATCGGGCAACGATCACTGCCCGCGATTGCGAATCCGCGGGAATGAAAGTCTTGGAGGTGACATCACCCGCATCACCCAGATCCTCGGCGAGAGCGAGGGAGATCAGTTCATCGACCCCTGCATTCATTCCTTGAAATGGATCAAACGGCCACCCCGGCGGTCTCCGTTTCGGCAATCGCCGGAAGATTCAGCAACCCGCGCTGCCACGGCATCAGGACGGGAGCAGTCGGTTCGGCGGCGGCGGCTTCCAGTGCCGCCTTGGGGGCCAGGATGGAGGGATCGAGGCCGAGTTCCTTGGCCACCTTATCACGGTGATCCTTGAGATGGTTGAACCGGTCGATCTGCTGTTTGGTGGCGCGTGTCCGGACTCCGCGGATCACTTTGGGCCACTCTGATTCGGGGAGTGCAAGCGCGGCTTCCAGGGTTGCCTCAAGCCGTTCGCTTCGTGGCTGGGGAAGCCGCGGTCGTGAGAAGCGGCCACCCTTTGAGGCCTCGTCGGCGAGACGCAGGAGATTCTCGTTCGAGAGGACATGGAAGGAAGGCCGATCCCAGAGGCGGGCCTCGGAATCACGCCAGTGCCAGAGGGCACGCAGGATGGCCCACCCGCGTTGGGAGAGGGCGGCGTAGCCGGTGATCCGCCATAGATTCTCCTCGTCGCGCAGACGGGTTTCCCGTGTTCCCTTGACCATGCGGTCGCGGGACTGGCGGTACCACTCGGTACGGTTCAGCTCCTCGAGTTGCGCCTCCAGGATGCTGACCAACTGAGGAAGGTAGCGCACGTCATTGAGGGCATACTCGACCATCTGGTCAGAAAGAGGGCGCTGAGCCCAGTTGGCTTTCCGGGAGGCTTTGGAGAGGGTAATTCCAAAATATTTTTCCACGAGACCCGCAAGTCCGAGTTGTGGTTCGCCGCAAATCCGAGCGGCAAGCATGGTGTCGAAGATATTCTCATCCGGAAACTCTCCTGAGCGGCGGAGGAGGCGCAGATCATAGTCCGCATCATGGAAGATGATCTGCTTGCCCTTCAGGGCTGCAAAGAAATCCTCGAGGGGAAGTCCCGCCAGTGGATCAATCAGACGGAGGTCGCTGGCGAGTCCGCTCTGGGGTTCCTCCCCCCAACCGCTCTGGATGAGGCAGAGCTTCTCAAAGTAGCAGTGCAGGCTGTCGGCCTCGGTGTCGAGGGCAACCTGCTTCTGGCCGGAGAGGCCCGAAAGATACTCCCGGAAAGCGGATTCCCCGGCGATCAAGGTTCCGCGATGAAGGTTGCCGTCGTGGGGAGTTCTCCGGCCTCTCGGGCACGTGGCTCGCGCACCTCGGTGTTGCCATCCGTGGGAATGGTGACAAAGGGGCCACCCGCAAGGGGGGCCGCCTCGGTGAAGGCCACATCAGGCACATCGGAGGGAAATCCGGCGAGCGGGAATTCCTTGCGGAGCGGGTGGTACGGATATCCCTCCCACATCAGAATGCGGCGGAGATCGGGATGGTTGCGGAATCGGATCCCCATCATGTCCCAAACCTCGCGCTCATGCCAGTTAGCCGTGGGCCAGACATCGACGAGACTCTCGACCTCTGCCTCCTCCTCGGAGGTAGTGCACTTGAGGCGGAGATGGGTTTTTTCCGCGATGGAGTAGAGCTCGTAGACCATCTCGTAGCGGGGATGGCTGCCGTAATGATCCACGCTGCAGATATCGAGCAGCATATCGTAGCCGAGGGTGTCGCGGCAGAAGAGGGCCACCTCGTGCAGGCGGGTGGAATGAACCGAGAGGGTGGTCTCGCCGCGGAATTCCTTCTTGTCGAAGACATCGGCCCCGAAGGCCCCTTCGATCTTTGATGCGTCGGTGGCTGCGCTCATCGGAGGGAATCCAGCAGTGCGCGCTTCTGGTCGAGCACGGAATGTTCGGTCATGAGCTTGTTTTGGAGTTTCATCAGGCCGTCGAGCAGGGCCTCGGGGCGCGGAGGGCATCCGGAGACATAGACATCGACGGGAATGATCTGGTCGACGCCCTGGAGTGTGGCATAACTGCGGAACATGCCGCCCGAGGAGGCGCAGGCACCCATTGCGATGACCCACTTGGGCTCGGGCATCTGCTCGTAGATGCGCTTCACGGAGAGGGCCATCTTGTAGGTCACCGTCCCGGCGACGATCATCACGTCGGACTGCCGGGGTGAAAAACGCATCACTTCGGCGCCGAATCGGGAGATGTCGAATCGGGAGGAGGAGGCCGCCATGAGTTCGATCGCGCAACAGGCGAGACCCATCGGCATTGGCCAGAGGGAATTTTTACGCATCCAGTTGATGGCGGCGTCGAGCTTCGTGATGATGATGTTCCCCTCGATTTTGGAATCAAACGCCATGGGCGTCGAAACCGGCGTTGCATGGGGATGCATGGTGGGCAGAGTTCCCGTAGACATGGAGTGGAGCCTATAAGAGAGAAACCCCCGAACAAGTTGAAAATGGGCGTTTCTCCTGAAGAAGCGCTCTTTTGGAAGCGACCCAGGAGGAATGTGATGGGGTAAGGATTGCCTTAAAAGTGATTAACATACTGAAGGTCATTAACTTAGGTCTGAAAATGTCCGCAATGGCGGTGAGCCGCCATAACCTTTATTTGCTGCCCGGTTTGACCGCGGTAATCTCGACGAGGTCAGCAGGCAAGGCGTCGGCAGGGAATGTCTCGGGGGTCATCTGGATCAGGCTGACGAAGGGGCATCCGAAATCGGGCAGATTGCCTCCGCTGCGATCGACGATGGAGCCTGCGGCCACCACGACACCACCAAGGTTACGGATGATGTCGATGGTCTCCTGAACTCGACCGCCACGGGTGACCACATCTTCGGCGACAAGGAATCGCTCTCCGGGAGTGATCGTGAAGCGCCGCATCACGAGGCTGCCGTTTCCATCCTTCTCGACAAAAATATGCCGACCTCCGAGATGACGCGCGACTTCCTGGCCGACGATGATGCCCCCCACGGCGGGTGAAACAACGGTCGGCTTCTTGCCGGCCACCTCCGTGTGGAAAGGGCGGAGTTTTTCGGCCAGTTCACCACAAACCTGAGCCGCGACCGGGGCATCCTGCAGAAGCAGGGCGCACTGAAAAAATTCCCGGCTGTGCAGGCCGGAGCGAAGGATGAAGTGACCATGGAGCAGGGCTCCGGTTTGTTTGAAAAGTGCGAGAACGTCGGTCATGGGAAAAGGGGTTTGGGCTAAAAATTAAAGGCTGAAGGGAAGAACTACTCCGCCTCGGGACGTTGGGGTGCTCCGATGAAGGAGATGCCACGTTTCTGACGATCAAGGAATTCCTTGGCGAGCACACGGTAGGCCGTGGCGCCGGGTCCCTTCGGATCGTATTCAAGGATTGTCTGGCTGAAGCTCGGAGCCTCGCTGATGCGGACGGAGCGGGGTATCGCGGCATTGAAAACCACCTCCTCGAAGTGGGCGCGGACATCACGCACGACGGAGGCGCTGATGTTGGTGCGGATATCGAGCATGGTCATGAGGAGGCCGCTCATGGCGAGGGTCGGGTTGGCCCCTGATTCCCGTATCTGTTCCATCACGCCAACCAGCTTTCCAAGCCCCTCGAGGGCATAGTATTCGCACTGGATCGGAATCAGGATCTCATCCGCCGCGGTGAGGGCGTTCGTCATGAGAATGCCCAGTGAGGGAGGGCAATCCATGATCACGAATTCAAAGCGCTCCGAGTCACGCACCGGCTCCAGGACGCGGCGGAGTTGGTTGAGGTGCCCATCCATACGAGCCACCTCGATTTCCGCACCTGCGAGATCGAGATCGGCCGGAATACCGCAGAGGTTCGCGATGCGCGTCTCCTGCACCAGATCCATCATCGGGGTCTGTCCGATCATTGCGTTATAGAGGCTGCTGTCGCTGCCGGTTTCCAACCCCAATGCGCTCGAGGCATTTCCCTGCGGGTCGAGGTCGAGTAGGAGCACCGGGTGACCCGACTCGGCGATCGCCGCTGCGAGGTTGACCGAAGTGGTGGTTTTCCCGACACCACCCTTCTGGTTGGCGATGGCGATGACTTTGGTCTTCATGGTTGGATCGGTTGGGTGAGGGTGATTTTTTTCAGTGTGCCGCGCCGCCATAGTAATCGGCAAGCCCTTGCGCCACGGCATCCGCATATTCCCTGTAAATGCTTGGAAGGGGGACTCCTCCGACATTCCTGCGACCGGAATAGTCCCCGAGTTGGATGCGGTTAAAGACCGGACGACTGTTCATCACATAGGGCTCGCAGTAGACAACAGGGCATTCGAAGAGCCTGTTGGCAAGCAGGTTGCGAATCCAGAGATAGGGATTGGAAGAGGCGGGAATGGCCTTGGTGCTGTGATAGATAAAGGGGGGCAACCCCGTAGCCGCGGCCAAAGAGCGGGCAACCGACTCGGAGGCACCGAGTTCCTCGGCATGGGTTCCTCCGAGTAACTTTACGAGCATCGTGTAGCGCTCGTCTTCATGCATCAATTCGCTGCCCGACATGGCTCCCGAGAGAAGCAGGTGGAGATGGTTCTTGTCGGTAAGGGTGGGATGAGCGGGATCCCCCCATTCCTCGGCATTGAAATGGAGACAGATGACGAGATCGGGACGGATCCGTTCATTGACAAGGCGTGCACGGTTACGAATCTCCCCGATCCGGTAAAAGAGACGCTCAGATTCGAGTTGGACAAGCCGGTCGGTGGGGGTAACCCCCTCTTCCTGGAGCGAGCCGATGGCGGTATTCCTCAGCTTGGTTGGTCGCAACGAGGTGGTGGGACCGTTCTTTGTCCTGGTGAGCCAGACTTCGGCTCCCATGGCCTCAAGGCGTTCTTTCAGGAGTCGTGCGACGATCAGAGTCATCTCTCCTTCCTCGACGGGACGACTGCGGCCGATGCGGAACCAACGTGCCTCCATCTGGGCAAAGCTCCCCCCGAGGTGACCGGGGTCGATTGCGATCCGAAGTCCGGCAAGAGGAATCCGCCCCAGAGGAGTCCGCTCCCACCGCGCCCTCCAAAAACGGGGAGGCCATTTGGGTATGCTTCCCGGAGGGGCGAGGGGAAGCGTGATCGGGGTTGCTCCGGCATGGGGAGTGATCACCGCCTGCGTGGGTGAGATCGAGATCCACTGATGCCACGATCCATCCGGAACATAGACCCGCTGCAGGAGCTGGGCAAAGTCTGCCGCGGAAATCGATCCGGCATAGAGCTGGAGGGTGGTCCAGTCTGGCTGGGGGGACAGGGGGCTCAGCAGGGCTGCCTGCGCCGAGGAGGTCCCAAGAAGCAACAAAAGGGTGCCGATGAATCGCAGGATGGAGGAACGTTTCTTCAAGGCGGTGCATTTTTACATCGTCCGGAGCCTTTCTTTCGATAAAAACCGAGCATGGTTAAGATCTTATTTCTCGGTGATGTGGTCGGTGAACCGGGCCGGTTGGCTGCGTGCCGCACGGCGGAACTCTATCTCGAACGCGGGGACGCCGACTTCGTTGTGGCTAATGGGGAGAATGCCGCCGCCGGGCGTGGCATCACTCCAAAGCTCGCGATCGACCTCATGCGCAGCGGGATTGCCGTGATCACCTCGGGCGACCACATCTGGGATCAGAAGGAGATCTATTCCTTCATCGCCACGGAACCGCGTCTCCTTCGGCCTCTCAACTATCCCTCCGGCACTCCTGGCGGTGGCAGCATTGTGCTGGACACTGCTCATGGACCCATCGCTGTCATGAATGTCCAATGCAGGACCTTCATGAAGAACCCGCTTGAGAATCCCTTCCTAGCGGCCTCCGCTGAAGTGGAGCGTCTGCGCAAGGAAACTCCGGTGATCATCGTCGATGTCCACGGAGAGACCACCAGCGAGAAGATCGCGATGGGGCGTCATCTCGACGGATTGGTCTCGCTGGTCGTCGGCACGCACACCCATGTGCAGACCGCCGATGAGCGGATCTTTCCGAAAGGAACGGGCTTTCTCTGCGATGCCGGAATGTGCGGTCCCGAGGATTCAATTCTGGGACGCGATTGCGATGCGGTCGTGGGGCAGTTTCTCAGTTCGATGCCGACGAAGTTCCCTGTCGCACGCGGTCCGCTCATTGGCAGCGGGGTTCTGGTCGAGGTCGATCCCGAGACCGGCAGGGCGAAGTCGATCAAGCGCGTGGCGGAGCGGTATGGCGCTCTCTAACGCCTCTTCCACTTCTGCTAAACTATCGAAGTGGTTCCCAGAGAGATAGGAATCACCCTTTCCTGATTAACCGCGACTGCTACTCTTCTGCGCAGATGGAGCCAAACGTAACAGGCGGACCAGGAGGTGAACCTGAGAACCATGAGTTCTTGGCTGCGGTTCCTGTGGAATCGCGCAGGAGCGTGCTTGTGGTCGACAGCATCCTGCGCGGGGCCTCCCGTTTCCAGCGTTCGGTGGCCAAGCGTTGGCGCCGCCTACGCGGCAGGCCCCAGAAGATCGCGGAGAGCGCCAATCTGCTTCCCACGTTGATCCAGGTTCTAGCAGCCTTCACGCGTGTGGACGGGGAGATGCTGGAGGAGGAAATCGACTCGAGTCTGGGATTTCTCCGCTACGATTATCCGGAGGCGGTCTATTCGGAACTGCGGAAGCTTTTTCGCCAGGCGCTCGAGCAGCAGCAGGATCTCGCTGCGATGGCTTCCAAGCTCTCGGTGGAGCTGAGTGACGACCGCAAGATCCTTCTCGGCGTTCAGCTCTTTGACCTGATCACACGCTCAGGAATGAAGCCGGAGCAGGTTGCGGCCTACCATGATTTCATGGGCCATCTCGGAATGGCGGCGCAGGCGATTGATATCGTTTATCAGCTCAATGCCAACGAGCAGGCCGATCCCGAGTTTTTCCATGAGGGAGTTTCCCCACTTGAGGCGCTTTCCTTCGGTGATCCGGAGCATTGCGACGTGGCGCTCCGCAATTTCACCTCCGGCGAGCGCCTGCTCGCCTACCGGCATCACGACCTGATCATCCTGAAGAACCTCTCGGGGAAAAGCCTCATCGTGCAGGGGCGCCTGCTCAAGCCAGGTGAATTTTGCCGCATCTACCCGGGACAACGCGTCCTCGTGGGCGAGCAGGTCATCACCACGCAGGACTTCGCCTTTTACTTCAATGCGAAGAGAAACGTCACGCTTCCGCATATTTTCGTCGCGATCAACAATGAGGAGGTGCGTCTGGAAAAGTCGCGTAGCCGCGACAGCGATCTCGAGATTGCATTCGGTCTCAAGGTCCGTGTCACGGCCCTTCAGGACCTGCGAGCCACACTCAAGGGAAGCGTGCTTCGCAAGGGGACATCGGTGGACGCGCAGCTTTCCGACAGGATCCTCTTCCGTGACGGCGGCGAGCTTGACCTGGGGGAACTCAAGCGCCGTGTCGGTGCTTTTGGAGGCCGCTTTGAACTGAAGGGTTCCAAGACGGAGTACATCGCCTCAAACAACCCCAACAGGCTCGAGGACGACGACATCCTCATCTCTCCAGGGATCGGCGGCGAGGTGACTCTGAGGATCACCTGCGACTACCAGCAGAAGACCGGGCGGGTGGAGGTGCTGCAGGCTGACCGTCCCATCGTGGTCCGGGATATCCCGGTGCGCGGATCGATGGATCTGGTGGATGGCGATACGATCCGTATCGATGCGGGGCAGGTACTGCGGTGCAACTTCACCGACCGGATCATCGAGGAGGAGCGGAACATTATTCGTTCCCTCGATGTCCGGGATCTCGTCTGCCGGTTCCGCAGCGGCGATCCGGCGCTCGACAACCTCAACTTCAGCATCGAACGCGGCGAGATGGTCTGTGTCATGGGTGCGAGTGGATGCGGCAAGAGCACCCTGCTCCGGGCACTTTCGGGCCAGTTTCCCCCGATAGCCGGAGAGGTGCAACTCAACCAGCGCTCGCTCTACGCCAATCTCGAAGCACTCCTCCAGTACATCACCTACATTCCCCAGTATGATGCCTTCGACGAGCAGCTCACGATCGAGGAGAACCTGAAATTCGCAGCTGCCATCCGGGCCCCTCATCTTTCCCGGCGCGAGCGTCAACGACGCATCGACAGCAAGCTGGCGGAGCTCGGACTCAATGAAAGGCGCAAGGAGGTGGTGGGCGGCTCCCGCCAGAAGGTGCTCAGCGGAGGCGAGCGCAAGCGGCTCAATATCGGCCTCGACATGGTCAGTACCGCCGATGTCTACCTCTTTGACGAGCCGACCAGCGGTCTCTCCTCGAAGGACTCGGAGCATGTCATTGAAATCATCCGAGGCATGGCTCACAACAAGATCGTCCTCGTCACGATCCACCAGCCCACATCGAAGATCTTTCAGATGTTCCAGAAGGCCCTCCTGCTCGACAAGGGAGGGAAGCTTGTCTTCTTCGGAACCCCCACCGAGATGCTTGCCTACTTCGCCGAGGCGGAGCATGAGCAGCTCTTCGGCACCGAACTGGGGGGCTGCCAGGCCTGCGGCACAACACGTCCCGAATTCGTCTTCGACGTGCTCGAGACACCGCTGCGCGATCTCAGCGGCGATCTCATCTACGAGGAAAACAACCGCGGTCAGCTCGTTCCGGCGCGTCGCTTCTCGCCGGAATACTGGCGCGACAAGTTCGAAGCCTACCGTCTGATGAAGGAGGTGCGCCTGCCAGCCTCCTCGCGCACGCCGGTTCCGGCTGGCCCCGAGTCACGCAGCAGCCTCGCGCGGCGCCCTTCAGGCTGGGATGCCCTCCGATGGCGGGACGAGGTGGGTCAGTTCCTGGTGCTGCTTCAGCGATCCTTCATCAGCAAGCTGCGCAATCAGGCCAACCTGCTCACGACCCTGGTGGAGGCGCCGATGCTGGCCTTCCTTATCGGTGCCGTGCTTCGCTACTCGGAGGGGAAGTCCTACGACTTCGCCTCGGCCTTTCACATCCCGACCTATCTCTTTCTTTCGCTGGTGGTGGCGATGTTCCTGGGACTCACCAACAGCGTGGATGACATCATCCGTGACCGCCCGGTGCTGCTGCGCGAACGCAATCTCAATGTCCGTATCGGCTATTACCTGCTGGCCAAGGCGATCACACTCGGGCTCTTTGCCGTGGCCCAGTGCGCCCTGTTCACGCTGATCGGAGACTGGATGGTCTCCATTCGGGGGTTCTATTGGGTGGAGTTCATGGCCATGTTCCTCACTTCATTCAGCGGCATTGCGCTGGGACTCCTGATCTCCTCCCTGGCCAGGGAGGGCAAGACGGCGGTGAATATCATCCCGGTCGTCCTGATTCCGCAGATCATCCTCGGCGGTGCTCTCATCAAGTACGAGGAGATGAACCGTAACCTCGATTTCATCCATTCGATCCATGAGTGGTTCAACCGCCACCCCGATACGGCGATGGAGCCCCGGAGCGACCTGCAGGTTCCCTTCATCTGCGAGTTTATGCCGATGCGCTGGTCGTATGAGGGGATTGTGTTTGCCCAGGCCAAACTCAATCCGCTGGCCCTCCGTCAGGCCCGCATCCAGCGGCAGATCAACCAGCTTGCCGCGGTGAGGAAACCCACCGAGGCGCAGGAGGATCGGCTTGATGATCTCAAGGATTTGCTGGCCATTCTGAGCGGCCTGGAGGCGAAGTCGCCGGAGGAACTCGACAAGCGGTTGAACCGTATCGACAGGGTGATCTCCGGTGGCCATTTAAACCGGGATGAGATCGTCGGCAGGGAGGGTGGGGTCACCGCGGAACAACTCTTCACCAACCAGAAAGTGCTCGATCTGGTTTCCAAGGCCGAGATGGAGCAGTCCGATTACCGCGACAACCACCACCCGAATGTCTTTTTCGGACCCGTGAAGAACTACTTCGGGGTCAATATTCCGCTGCTTTGGTTCAATGCCGGGGTCATGATCTTCTCGAGTTGGATGATCTTTGCCATCCTTTACTACATCCTCAGGCGCCAGATCCGGCTGACGAAATCGTAGGGATTAGCCGAAGGAGGAGCTTGACCGCGGGGTTCTTCTGGGGGAGTCTCAACACCCCACAAAAGAAAGCAGGTGAATTTACATGCCGGAAGTTATTGTCCGTAAGGGCGAACCAATCGATCGCGCTCTCAAGCGCCTCAAGTCAAAGCTCGACACCGAGGGAATCCTCGAGGAAGTGCGACGTCTTCGTGCCTTCGAGACTCCGACCCAGCGTACCAAGCGCAAGGCCAAGGCCAACGCGAAGCGCGCCAAGGCCAAAGTCCGCTTTGTCCTGAGCTAAACACTGCTTTCCACTCCGCGGAGTGAATCCAGAAGTTCTCATCATCGGCTGCGGCTTCCTAGGGGAGGCCGCAGCCGAACTTTTTTCAGCCCGTGGCAAGCGGGTGCTCGGACTTGTCCGGAGTAATGCCTCGCTTGGGACCCTTTCCGGTCGACACTTTGAAGTCGGCACCTGCGACGTGACGGATTCCGAATCCCTGACGAGCCTGACCCCTCGGCTCGGTGGAGTCCCTCTGGCGATCTATGCCGTCAGCGCGGGATCTGGCGGTGCAGAAACTTATGCTTCGGTTTATCGGGAGGGATTGCGCCGGATCATCGATCATTGGAATCCGGGAAGAGTCATTTTTGTCAGCAGCACCTCGGTCTATGGACAGGATGACGGATCGTGGATCACCGAGGAGTCACCGGCCTCCCCCGAGCGTGAGACAGGTCGCATTCTTCTCGAGGCGGAGGCGATAGCCCTTGCAGCAGGGGGAAGTGTGGCTCGTCTCTCGGGGATCTATGGTCCGGGGAGATCGATGCTTCTCGGAAAATTTCTTGCCGGGGAGGCGGTACTTGAGAATGGAGGGCATCGCTGGATGAATCAGATCCATCGGGATGATGGTGCCGCCTCACTTCTTGCGATGGCGGATCCCTCCACTCCTGCCGGAATCTACAATGTTTCCGACGATGTCCCGGTCACTCAGAGGGAACTCTACGGGTGGATGGCTCGGTTTCTGAACCGCCCGTTGCCGCCGGAAGGTCCGCTTGATCTGAACCGCAAGCGAGGGGTGACCTCGAAAAGAGTGAGTAATCGTAAACTCCATGGCATCGGATGGGTTCCCGCCTATCCCTCCTACCGTGACGCTTTGCCTCAGTTGACTTCTGCCTCTGGAATTGGGTCATCAGAGTTTTGCTGAACGAAGTGGTGGCTTTTGCACTGCCGTTGAGACAATATGACTCGATTGAATGAAAAAGAGCGTTCTTATTGTCGATGATGAAAAGCATACCCGGGAAGGCTTGCGTGCCGCCTTGGAGGATCACTATGAGGTGACCGTTGCCGCTGATTCGGTCGGAGCGCTTGCCATCTGTGAGGCTGACCTGCCTGATGTCGTCATCACCGATCTGAAAATCGGCACCGATGACGGAATGGAACTCATGGAGCGGATCCTGAAGTATCCGGATGCACCGGTCTGCATCATGATGACAGCCTACGGGTCGGTGGATACGGCTGTTGAGGCGATGCGACGCGGAGCCTATGACTTTGTCACCAAGCCGGTGAACATTGACCGGCTCGAGATGCTGGTCCGACGTGCCCTGAGGGAGAGGGATGTGCAGGCCGAGAATCTCGAACTCCGCCGCGAGGTGGGCAAGGCACGCACCCCGGATAAGATGATCGGCCGCTCGCAGGTGATGGAGCGTATCTATGAGACGATACGTCAGGTGGCGCCGAGCAAGGCAACTGTCCTGATTCAGGGCGAGAGTGGCACGGGAAAGGAGGTTGCAGCCAAGGCGATCCACGGGCTCAGCACGAGGGCGGAGAAGCCGTTCGTCGCGGTTCACTGCGCCGCGCTCTCGCCCCAACTTCTCGAGAGCGAACTCTTCGGCCATGAGAAGGGGGCCTTCACCGGAGCGGGGGAACGCAGGATCGGCCGCTTTGAGCAGGCCGCGGGTGGAACCCTCTTCCTAGATGAGATCGGGGAGATCGATCCTTCCGTGCAGGTAAAAATCCTCCGCGTGCTCGGTGAAAAAACCTTCGAGCGGGTCGGTGGCAATCAGACGCTGAATTCCGACGTGAGGCTCATCGCCGCCACGAACAAGGATCTGGCGGCCATGGTCGCCGGGGGCAAGTTTCGCGAGGATCTCTTTTTTCGTCTCAATGTAGTGCCGCTCACCATGCCTCCGCTCCGGGAGCACTCGGACGATATCCCTCTCCTAGTAAATTCTTTTCTGAAGGAGATGGCCAAGGAGCATGGAAAGCCGGCGAGGGTCTTTTCCTCCGAGGCGATGGCCGCGATGGAGGCCTATGAATGGCCTGGTAACATCCGGGAACTGAAAGCTGTCGTCGAGCATGCCGTGGTCCTTGGCCGTGGTGAGGAACTCGCGCTCAAGGATCTGCCCGCCTCTCTCCGCGCGCTGAATTCCCCGACTGCTTTAGCCGAAGGAATGAACCTTGCTCAGATCGAGGCGGCAATGATCCGGAAAGCACTTTCCGAATGTGGGGAAAACAGGACGCTAGCGGCAAAAAAGCTCGGCATCAGCCGCCGCACCCTTCATCGTCATCTATCAGAATTAGGCATCACGAAGCACCCCTCGCAAGACGCCCCGACGCCTTTCACTCCCTGAAATCCCCAGCAGACATGGTTTCCAAATCATCCAAGAATGATGCCGAATCCGAGGGCTCCATCGAGAGCTCCCTCGGTCGCCTTGAGGCCATCGTGGAGGAGATTGAAACGACCCCTCCTCCGCTGGAAACCATGATCGAGCGCTATGAGGAGGGAATGAAGCTCCTGCAGGTCTGCCGGGAGAAACTCGACACCGCCGAAAAGCGGATCGAGATCATCACCCGCTCAGGTCGCGGGGAGGCTGTGCTCGAACCTTTTGAGGAATCGTGAGTCGACAGGATTCCGAGCCTCCGGCCCGCCTTCTTGACGGGATCAACGATCCCTCCGATCTCAGGAAGCTTCCGGAGAAGGATCTCTCCCGGCTCGCCCAGGAAATCCGTGACGAGTTGATCGGCACCCTTGCGGAGACCGGTGGTCACCTCGGGCCCAACCTCGGCGTCGTGGAACTCACGATCGCCCTGCACCGCGTCTTTGAGACCCCGTCCGACAAGATCCTCTTTGATGTCAGTCATCAGGGCTATATCCACAAGATCCTGACGGGCCGCCGCAAGGAACTTGGGACGATGCGCCAGCATGGCGGCCTCAATGGATTTCTGCTCCGCACCGAAAGTGAGCACGATTGCTATGGTGCAGGGCATGCCGGCACCGCGCTCTCCGCTGCCCTGGGCATGGCTGCTGCTCGTGACATGAACGGGGGAAAGGAGCACGTCGTGGCGGTCGCCGGTGATGCGGCGTTCACCTGCGGGGTGAGTTACGAGGCTCTCAACAATGTTGCGGAGACCACGAAGAAGTTTCTCGTCGTCCTTAACGATAACGAATGGTCGATCGCGAAGAACACGGGTGCCATCGCGGAGCACCTCAACAGGATCGCAACCAGTCCGGCCTATGCCCACCTGCATGATCAGGCTGCCAAGTTTGTGGAGTGGATCGGCGGCAAGGGTGCGCGCCATCTTGCCCACAAGATCGAGGCTGGCGTCAGGCAGATCCTCCTGCCTGGAGTGATCTTCGAGGATCTTGGCCTGCGCTACTACGGGCCGATCGACGGTCATGACATATCCCTGCTGATCCGAACGTTTGAGTTTCTCAAGACCCAGAACGAGCCGGTCATTCTCCATATCCTGACCAAGAAGGGGAAGGGATACGCGCCTGCACTCGCCAAGCCCGACAAATTCCATGGTCTCGGCAAGTATCAGCCAGAAACCGGGGAAACGGCCGCCGGGAGTTCACCGACCTACTCCGAAATTTTCGGGAAGACGCTGGCCGATTTTGCCGATCACAACCGCAAGATCGTGGCCATCACCGCAGCGATGCCCAACGGCACCGGACTCGTCCAGTTTGCCGAACGCCATCGCGACCGCTTCTATGATGTCGGCATTGCTGAGGAACATGCAGCCCTCTTCGCCGCCGGCATGGCGACCCGCGGGATGAAGCCGTTCCTGGCGATTTACTCTACCTTCATGCAGCGCGCCTTTGACATGATCGTCCATGATATCGCGCTGCAGAACCTCAATGTCGCTCTCTGCATGGATCGGGCGGGGCTCTCGGGGGATGACGGCCCGACGCACCACGGACTCTTCGACATCGCCTATCTCCGGAGCATTCCCGGAGTGGTCGCGATGCAACCGAAGGATGAGGAGGAATTTGCCGACATGCTCTGGACGATGGCCAATCACCACGAGGGGCCGATCGCTATCCGCTATCCCCGTGGTGCCGGAACCGGTGCCGTTCCCAAGACCTCACCCAAGTTGCTGGAGATCGGAAAGTCCGAGGTGCTCCGGCATGGTTCGGATGTGGCACTCTTTGGATTGGGAAATTTCTGTGAGGCGGCATTGGAGACGGCTGATCTGCTGGAGAAGCAAGGAATCAAGGCCGCGGTCATCAATCCCCGCTGGATCAAGCCGCTTGATGTCGGAACTCTTGAGTTCTTTGCACGCGGAGTGAAGGTTCTCTGTACTCTCGAGGACCATGCCGTCACGGGTGGTTTCGGTGCCTCCGTGGCCGAGCATCTCTCCGATGCCGGCATCACCACGCCGCTCGTGCGTGTCGGTTGGCCGGATCAGTTCATCGAGCATGGAACGGTCGCCATCCTGCGTCAGAAATATGGCATGACTGCACAGGCTGCCGCCGAACGCATTGTTCAGGCTCTCAAGGCAGGAGCAGCAAATAATCTGGAACTCAGGAAAGCAGGAACGGAACCTCGTTAGAATCAAGTCTCTCCAAGGCAAAAGAAAACCGCCTCCCTTGCGAGAGGCGGTTTTGAAATCGGGATGCTTTGGATCCAAAAGCCTTGGGCCTTCAGTCCAGGGTCCTGCGCTCCTTAGAGTGCCTTATGAGCTCCGTCGCAGAGGGGACCGTTGCCGCTGTGTTTGCAGCCGCAGAAGTAGACGATACCGTCTTTCTCGGCTGTGTAGGGAGTCGGTGCGAAGTCGCTTCCCTTATGGGCTCCGTCGCAGAAGGGTTGCGAGGCACTCTTGCCGCAGGAGCACCAGTAGTAGGTCTGGCCTGCTTTGACCTCAACGGGGATGGGGGATTTCTGGGCGATGACGGGTTCGGACATGGTGGATGAGATTTGAGGATTGAAGTTTTAGTTAACGACATTAACTTTTTATCGCTGTAGCCCCAAAAGACAACCCGATATTTTCAAAAACCCTAAACCAGCCACTCCATGAACCATACCATCCCTGAAAAGCAACTCCTCGATGCCCTCAACTGGCGCTATGCCACCAAGACCTTCGACGCCACAAAGCTCATCCCAGAAGGCACATGGAAGACCCTTGAGGAATCGCTCGCGCTCTCCCCTTCCTCCTTTGGGCTCCAGCCCTACCGTTTCCTTGTGGTGAAGGATGCGGCGATCCGCAAGCAGCTCCAGCCCCACTCCTGGAACCAGACCCAGGTCGTCGATGCATCCCACTATGTGGTGATGACTGCCCGTACCGCGTTTACGGAGGCCGAGGTCGATCGCTTTCTTGACCGCGTCGTCGAGGTCCGCGGCATTCCCCGGGAATCACTCGAGGGTTATCGTGGCATGATGTACGGAAGCCTTCTCAGCCCCGGTGCTGAGGCACGTATTCCCCATTGGGCCGCTCTTCAATCTTATATCGCCCTAGGCAACCTGATGACCTCGGCTTCCCTGCTTGGTGTCGACACCTGCGCGATCGAAGGATTTGTCCCCGCCGAGTACGACACCATCCTGGGCCTCAAGGAGCAGGGTTATGCCTCGGTGGTTTGCTGCGCACTCGGTTACCGCAGTGCAGAGGATAAGTATGCCACCGCTGCCAAGGTTCGCTTTCCCTCGACTGACCTGATCAAGACGATCTGATGAATCACTTTATAACCCAAAAATGAACATCATCCAACGCGTCATTCAAACCAAGTGCAGCATGGCTGCCCTGATTGCCCGTCTCACTCTTGGCCTCGTCATGTTTCCCCATGGTGCGCAGAAGGCCCTCGGTTGGTACGGAGGTTACGGATACACCGGCACGATGGGTTTTTTCACCGGCATGATGCATATCCCGGCGGCACTCGCATTCCTCGCAATCATGGCTGCAGAGTCAGTTGCAAATTGAAATAATTGCTCTGTTTCTATGTCACACAGCACATCTACTCCAGACACAGGAAATTTATCTACATTTACCC
>CAIZIQ010000086.1 GCA_903933015.1 uncultured Spartobacteria bacterium
TGCCGCATGCATTCGGCGGGATTCATTCTTCTGAGCACCAGTCGTGTTTATTCGATACCTCCCCTGGCATCACTGCCTGTCGAAGTCCATGATAATGCTTTTCGTCCTGTTCTTTCAGCGGGATCAACAATGATTTCGGAGAAAGGACTTACCGAGCAGTTCTCCACCGAACCACCCATTTCACTCTACGGATCCTCCAAAAAATGTTCGGAGCTGCTTGCGTTGGAGTACGGCATGACATTCGGCTTTCCTGTGCGTATTAACCGCTGCGGCGTGCTTGCCGGTGCCGGCCAGTTCGGCAAGGCAGATCAGGGTATTTTCAGTTTCTGGACTCATTCCTGGGCCAGTCACCGTCCCCTGAAATACATCGGTTTCGGTGGTGGGGGACATCAGGTCAGAGACTGCCTTCACCCCCGTGACATCGTTTCTCTCCTGGTTGCCCAGATGAATGATGCGGGGCGGAATGTGGATCAAGTTCTCAATGTCAGTGGCGGGTATGAAAGCGCGATGTCTCTCAAGCAGCTTAGTGAATGGTGCGCTGAGAGATTCGGCGCACATCCGGTCACTGCGGATATGAATCCCCGTCCTTTCGATATTCCCTGGATGGTTCTGGATTCTGTGGCTGTAGAAAAGGCCTGGAGCTGGCGACCTGCAACTCCCATGTCGATGATCCTTGACGAGATTGCGGCGCATGCAGAACAGAATCCTAGATGGTTGGATCTTGTGAGTTAAACCAAGTCTTATCTTTCATGCTCAAATCATTCGTTAAGCTCCTTAGCCGCTGTTACAGCCTTGCGCTCCCGTACGGACGGCTGAAACTTTTTTCCGTCTTAGGACTGATTCTTTTCAACGGATTACTACAACTCGTCGGAGTGACCTCGGTTTTTCCATTCTTTGCCCTGGCTGACAATCCGGACCGCATCCGAAAATCCAACGTTGGGGCATGGTTGTTACATTTTCTCCCCCCCCTGGACTCCAACCACCTCTTGGTGCTTGCCGGTTGCTTTTCAATCCTGATGCTTGTCATTGCAAGTCTTGGAAGCATTGCCAGTGAGGTTATTCGCATTCGCTATGCCTATGGATTTTGTCATTGGCTAAGAATGCGTCTTTTCGAGTCTTATGCGGACCGTCCCTATTGGTTTTTTCTCAGGCGTAACTCTGCCGATCTGAATCAGAGGCTTTGGGATGTGATGACATTCATTCAGAATGTGCTGTTGCCTGTCGGGGAGATCATTACCCGGGTCCTGATGGTGGTTTTACTTGTAGGAATTGTCTTCGTGGTGCAGCCATTTGTAGCACTGGGAGCCATTGTCGTTTTGGGAGGATTTTACCTTATTGTTTTTCTTTTTCTTCGTCCAAGGACACGACGCATTGGCGATGGTCTGCAGGTCCACAATACTGGTTTTGCCAAGAATACCTTCGAATTTCTTCACGGGATCAAAACGGTGCTGGTGCATGGAAAAAGTTCTTATTTTATAGAGAAGGCTTTGAATCACTCCGCCGAAGTTGGCCGCCTTCAGGGACTGCAACCGATTTACAGCAACGGCCCGCGATACCTCATTGAACCGATTGCATTCGGAGGTTTGGTCTCAATCGTCATCGTGCTGGCCCTGCAGGGACGTCCCTTTTCCGATATTTTACCGAACCTTTCCGTTATGGCGATTGCAGCGGTACGGCTTTTGCCAACACTGCAACTTCTCTACAGCCAGCTGGTGACCGTCGCCGCCAACAACTACACATTGGCCCAATTGGAGGAGGAGATTCTTGACATTGAGAAAGAGGCGAATTACACGACTTCTTTGAGTTCGTATCGGGAAGAAGTAGGGCTGCTGACTTTCCAACATGAAATACGACTCGATCACCTGACTTTTTTTTATCCCAATCCCGACTCTCCGATCCTGAAGGATTTCTCGCTAAGTATAGCAAAGAATGAATCTATCGGAATTGCAGGTCCTTCCGGCTCAGGTAAGTCGACATTGGTTGATCTGATTCTGGGTCTTCATGTAGGCCAGGAGGGACGGATTCTGATTGATGGGGTGCCGTTATCCCGAAGCAACATGGTGTCCTGGCGTGGAATGATCGGTTACGTTCCTCAGGAAATCTATCTCTTGGACGAGACCATCGCGGAGAACATTGCATTTGGAATAGATCCATTACATATCAACATGCAGGCCCTACGTGCAGCAGCCGAGGGAGCTCAAATACTTGACTTTATTGAGAAGGAGTTGCCCCAAGGCTTCAATACGACCGTTGGTGATCGGGGAGTGAGGCTATCGGGGGGGCAGCGTCAACGAATTGGCTTGGCACGGGCTCTCTACCACAATCCTCAGATACTGATTCTTGATGAGGCTACCAGTGCTCTGGATCATCAAACCGAACACGCTGTCATGGAAACCATTCATCGCCTTCAGGGCACGTTGACAATCATCACGATAGCTCATCGCCTAACGACTCTGGATGAGTGCGATCGAGTCATTCAAATCGATAAAAAAGACTCTTCTGAAAAAGCCTCTCCTGTTTAAGAGAAATGCTCATGCCAACCCTGCATTCCGCTTAATCGATAATCACTCATCTGCGGATCCCTTGAAAAAGCCTAGGATCTTTTTTTTGACCTACTACCCACCAACCCCTTCAGCTGGTGGGGCGATGGCATTTCACCGTCATTTTGTGGAAAGAAATGATGTCGATCTATTCGTGGCCACGACTGAGATGAAATTGCCCGATTACTCGCCTCCCTATCCCTATGTTCTGTTTGATCAGCCAGCATGGCTTGAGCGCCTGACCCGCACGAGATTTGGACCATGGTTCGATTCACTTAAAGATCTGCTTCTCGGCAATTTCATTCCCAGGAAGGTTCTCGATGCCGCCCATGAGTTTCGCCCCGACATTATCATGACAATCGGTGGATCCTGGGATTGGACATCCCAGATGGCCAAGCAACTCTCAAGGAAGATGAATCTTCCTCTTATTGCGAGTTTCAATGACTGGTTCGATTATAGCATCATCATTCATCCTCTCCTGAAGCCTATCGAGGAACGGATGTTTCGATCTCTCTACAGGGCTTCAGAGCTTGCTCTTTGTACTTCTGAGGGAATGCGTGATGCCCTGGGAGAGCATCCTAACTCGCATGTCCTCTATCCCATCGGTTCAGTCTCGGTTCAGGACCAATATGGTCCTGCGATATCCCAAATCGGAGATCGCCCTATGGTGGCGGCTTTTGCCGGAAGCATGAGTGACTGGTATGGTCCCATGCTTGAATCCATCGAGATGGCTTCACGGAGTCTCTCCGCGCCCATTGAATTTCGTTTCTATGGAGCCAATCCAAGCTGGAGCTCTGATTTTGATCTGCATGCACGTGAAAAAGGAATATTTTGCGGGCATCTTGCCTTTGACCTCCTTAGGAGCGATATCCAAAAGGCTGATCTACTGATCCTCCCCATGGGGTTCGGTGATCAGTGCGCTCAGGTGGAGAGAACAAGCTTCAAGACAAAATTCTTGGACTACCTGACTTATGGGAAACCGATCCTTGTTTGGGGACCGGAGTACTGCACTGCGGTTCATGTTGCGCGGGAATTTGATTCAGCTGAAGTCTCCACCGATCCCGATCCGCATCTTCTGGTTCAAAAAATGATTAGTTTGAAAAATTCCCCGACTCGCCGCAGGGAACTCCTTGGCAATGCGCGCAGGATGTACGAGGACCGGTTTCATCCTGAAAGAATCCATACCGCACTAATCGAAAAGATTCGACAACTGCTACCTGCCCCCCTTGACTCCTAACTTCCCCCTTCTTGAAACCAAATGATCAAGAAAGTCTTTAACTATCTTCACGCCAAGTACCGCGCCTTCACTTGGCTTTCCTGTTTTGATTCCGCACGTCCCGACGTGTTTAGCGGTTTTCCCCGCTGGAAATGGCTGGCTCATCAACGCAAGGCCGGTCAACAGATTGAGCCCAGCCTCAGAATTCAGGGCGATATTGCAAATCTCAAGGAAAGCCTGACTTTTGGTGACGGGGTTATCATTGACCGTGGGGTCACAATCTGGATTGGCGGTGAAGGAAGGGAAAAAGGAAAGATCAATCTCGGGAGCAGAGTTTACATTGGTCCCTATGCCTATCTGGGAACATCAACCCATCATCTGGAAATCGGTGATGACTCGATGATCGGAGCCTATACCTACATTATTACGGAAAATCATGGGATCACTCGTCAGGATATCCCATATTCCTACCAAGGATATGTTGGGGCAGATGTCGTGATTGGAAAAAATGTCTGGATTGGATGCCATGTTGCCATCCTTCCCGGGGTCACGATCGGAGACCATGCCATCATCGGCGCGGGAGCCGTTGTGACAAAAAGCGTTCCCAATGGTCAGATCTGGGGAGGAGTTCCAGCTGGAGTGCTGCCCTCGAGCTGGCATGGACCGGTTTCTACGCAATAGGGGAAGCACCGCAGATCAAAACCGCAGTTCTTGTTTTAGGATGCAATCCTGTCGGCGTTTTATACCGAATACGTATTGCAAAATGCCTCTTCAACTTTCTGAAGATGTGAAATTGGTTAATTTAACACCATTGGATATCAGATAGTGAAACTTGCGATCATTTCCAATGTGAACGGTTATCAATGGGCCGGCAGTGAGACCGTATGGCATCGGGCTGCGATCCGTGCTTTATCCATGGGGCATGATGTAACGGCTATCATTCATCGGGATCTGATGCCGTCCGGTCAGATCCGGGAATTTCAAACAGCTGGAGGTAGTATTCTGAATTGGGGGGCTCTTCGCATCGCTCGTTTCCAGAATCTCAAAGAACGTTTTTTCCCGAGTTTTGCACCCAAGAAACTGGATCGATTTGATTTGATTTTGGTTTCCTTGGGCTCCTTGCCTGCACTTACTTATGTTCCTGGTTTGGTCGATGGATTACTGAAGACAAGGACACCCATCGTTCTTCTCTGTCAGTTCAACTCTGATCACCTGATCATTTCGACCAGAGAGAGAGAAGTTGTTGCTCAAGTCATCAAGAAGGTGGCTTCCACGGTATTCTGCTCGCAGCGGAATATGATAGAAGCCCGCCGTCAGTTCGCTATTCAATCCAATCATAGCTCCGTGATCCCTAATCCGATACGCAACAAGGGGGAGGAGGCATGCCCTTGGCCTGAGGATACCGAGGGGGTGATCTTTGCCACCGTTGCAAGGCTTGAAGTTGCTTGGAAGGGTCAGGATCTTCTTCTTGATGTTCTTTCCCAAGAGCAGTGGAAAGGAAGAAACTGGGAACTAAGGATTTACGGAGTCGGTCCTGATCGTGAATATCTTGAAAAGCTTGCCGACTTTTATCATTTATCAGAACGAGTGAGCTTTAAGGGGCACTGTGAAAACATCCGGGATATTTGGTCTCATAGTCACATCCTTCTCCTTCCCTCACATGGTGAGGGGACTCCACTAGCGGCACTGGAGGCGATGATGGCCGCGCGCGCAGTGGTCGCCACAGATGTTGGTGGAAATTCGGAGGTTATTAGGGATGGCATCAATGGATTCATTGCGGAGGGAGCCACCTTGACCTCTTTTTCAAAAGCAATGGAGAGAGCCTGGGAGGCAAAATCCACATGGCAGGAAATGGGTGCAACCGCCCGACGATTGATGAATGAGATGGCTGGTTCGGACTCTTCCGAAGAGCTTCTTCGACTTTGCGAGAGACATACCAAAAAGGATGTACTCATCAAGTCCGGGAGGGAGTCATGATCAGGTTGCCGATTATTTGCTCCGAGGGCATTGGAGACAGCCTTTTGGTTCTCGGACGGGTACCCATTAGGTCATTGGGTCATCTGGGAATTCGATTCAATGTGTTTTATCAGGCAACAAACAAGGATCACCCCGCAAAAAAAATCCTCAAGCCACTCATTGAGGAGACAAGATTCTTGAGATTCAAAGATCGTGAACCCTCAAAACTCGAGAAAAGACTTTTTGGGAAAATGATGTCCCTTTCCCAGAGGCTCAAAAAGGTTCACACTCTCCCGCTGGTTCGCCAGAAGAGTGCGAGTGGCATTTCTCATGAGGACACGAACCGCAAAAAGAAAATTCTCATTCACACCCATCTCGATGGACATCATGGATGGAAAGGAGCGACTGCAAAAATCTGGAAAATCGAGAACTGGATTTCAGTGATCCAGAGTCTTTATGTCTCCGGATATCAGATCTCGATTCTGGAATGGGATAAGGAGGCCCGAGATAGAATCTTCAGAGAGTGCCCGTTCGTCTCTGACCTCAGTGATCGGGGGCTTCTTGGAATATGTCGGGAGATGCGGGAATTCGTCTGTGTCGTAAGTGTTGATTCCTGGGTGAAATATGTCGCGGCCTGGAGTCAGACCCCACAGGTGATTTTGGTTCCTGATCTGCGAAACGGATATGTTCCTGGATTTGAGAAAATAGAGCCCCGTCGGATCGCAAGCTGGTGGTTCCATGGCTTGTTGGAGAATCCAATAGTCCATGTGATAGGACTGGAAAAGATAGAGGGATCCTATCAATACACCCTTGCTCGTCTGGATGATTTGCAGCCGGCTGTTCTGGTGGGCGAGATCATAAAGTGCATGGAATAGCACTTTTTCTTGCAACTATGAATTCAGAGATCTCGGTTATCATTCCCGCCCATAACCGGGCCCATCTCATTGGAGAGACACTGCAAAGCCTGCTAAACCAGACCCTTGCGGCCGATGAGATCATTATCGTGGACGATGGATCCACGGATGATACAGCAAAAGCTGCGGAGGGCGCTTTTACAGAGTGGGTGGGTATGAAAGGGAAAAGTAAAAAGTCTCCTGAATTCAAGGTTATCAGGCAGGAGAACAAGGGACCTGCGGCCGCCAGAAATACCGGATTCAAAGTTTCTAAGGGGGAATTCATTCATTTCTTTGATAGTGATGATCTCGCTGCTTCCAACAAACATGCGCTCCAATTAGCTGCTTTGAAAAGTTCAGGAGCAGACATTGCCTATGGGCCATGGATCAAAGGAAACTTTAAAGATGGGCTGTTTCAGTCTTCCAATCAGGTTCTTCAGCAGAAGGGATTGCCCTATGGAAACAACGAAAAGTTGATTCAGGCTCTCTTGACAGATTGGTCCATAGTGCCTCATGCGTGCTTTTTCAGACGTGGCATTGTCGAGAAAGCTAAGCTCTTTCCCGAGGACCTTATGGTGGGGGAGGATCAGTTCATGTTTCTTTCATGCCTGCTGGCGGGCGGGAAAATTATTCATTCGCCGGGCACTATAGAATTTTACCGTATCGGAGACGCCGGGAAGGTAACGGAGAGTCCCGATTGGGCAGCGAGGCGTCTTAGCGAATGGGCGCGTTTCCTTTTGAGGGCAAGAGAGATCTGCGTACTTCAGGGAATCGAACCCCGGCATTGGATGGGTTATCGTCGTCGTCTTTGGGAAGCTCTCGAAGATTTAAAGAAAAGTGGAATCACGGATGAGGTGCTGATGACAGCTCTCAGCAAGATTGTCCCCAACGGAATAGATGCCCGGATCTGTTCTTGGCATCGAAAGCTTGAACTCTGCAGTGGAGGAGTTCAGCAGCGTTTGAGCGGAGGAAGGGCAACTCGTTCCTTCTGCCTTGCTCCAATAACCAGTGAACAAATCAACCTCTTGGAAGAACTTGGATATCATTACCAAGCCCCAAAGCGGCTGCCTTGGTTTTGAGAGCGATGGCGGAATGATGGATCAGGGATGCCTGCTTATTAAAAAAACCTCACCACCAAATCACTACTTCTCATGCGCTGGTTGATTGCTGAAGATTCCCTTGAAAGTAGGAAAGGCCATTGGTTTGAGTATTTGCAGGGGTTTGCCAAGAAGCTTCCCCTGTTTGGGGATGAAGTTGAGATAGCAGTTTCTCGGAGTGCTGAACCCTTTATTGAGGAGCAACTAGGAGCACGTCGCATTCTTCCCGAATCGGCATTTTCAAAAATGAGCGACGACGCTCCTGGATGGAAGCGTTACGCCCGCATCCCACTTCACGCATTAAGGACTTATGGGTCCCTTAAAAAATATTTTGAGAAATCGCAGCCGCCTGATGTTATTTTTATTCCGACAGTCCTTATTCATCATCTCTTAGGGTGGTTCTTTCTTCAGAAATTAGGTGCCATTCCCAAGGGAAGTCGACTCATCCTGTTTTTCCCTGGTCTTCCGATCAAATCGAGGGATCAGCAGCCCACTCTTGATGGTAGTCCCACATCCAAACTGCTGAGATTGCTCCTCCATCTCCTGCGAAAAGAGATTGTCCAAGGGAAGATCATCCTTGGGGTTGAAACCAAAGCCATGCTTGATGCAGCGAATCGGATCTTTAGTGTTCCATTTACTTACTTTCCCCACCCGGTTGATCCGGTTTCATTCAATCCCTCGACCCATGATTCACGGAATCCCCTGGTCATGGCCTGTTATGGACCGGCTCGTAGCGAGAAAGGAAGTGATCTTCTGGTGAAAGCGATCGAGATGTATCTAACGAAGAAACCCGAGACGCAGGTGCGATTTGTGATCCAATGGATCGATGATTTCACAACGCCATCTGGAGAGTGCATCACTCTTCCGAAGTCTCTCAGCAATAATCCCCGTGTGGAGATTATTGACCGATTCTTTGATGATCATGAATACGGAAGGCGTCTCGCTTCAACCCATATGCTTCTGCTTCCTTATCGCCGATCTTCCTATGGATTGAGGGTTTCGCGAGTGGTTATTGAAGCCATGGTGAATGGGATTCCAGTGGTCACAACGGAAAAAACAACGCTTGCGGATCAAGCTGCCAGCTATGGATCCGCACTCCTTACTGTCGATGAGGATGCGGAGTGTCTGGAGAGATGCATTGATTCTGCGATTGACCGCCACAAGGAGCTCATGGAAAGGGGAATTGCACAAAGGATTGTCGCCCGCGAACACTTTTCCGTAGATAGCTTTCGCAGGATATTGATTTGAGAATTGTGAATCCAGCTTCCAAGATCCTAATATTTTCCCCCTCTTCCGAGGGAGGCATTGCTGAGCACACATACTATCAGGCTGAAGCCCTGCATAAGGCGGGAGCAAAGATCCTATGTCTTGTCTCTCCCTCTTTTCTGAGCGGCAGGAAGACA
>CAIZIQ010000087.1 GCA_903933015.1 uncultured Spartobacteria bacterium
AAAGATCTTCCGATCCTACCGCAAGGAAGGAGGGCCTCGCTCCACCATCCTTCCAGACTTCTTGATTGCCGCTCATGCCTCGACTCAGGCCGATGCTCTCGCCACTGAGGATCGGGGCTACCTACGCGCATACTTCCCCTCGATCAAACTGCTCAAGCCATAAAAAATATGGAAGTAGGCAAGTCTTCCGCAGAGGCGCAGAGCCGCGGAGGAGATTCCAGAATGGTTTGTGATAAGATGTGGACCATTCTGGACTGGGCAGCAAAACCAAATGGTAGGGTTCCATGCTGCATTCCCTTTCTTACCCTAAATCAGCGGCTCTGCGTCTCCGCGCGAGAACTTTCGGTCCTTCAGACTCAAAACGAACTTGCACGATGGAGCAATAAACCCGATGCTATTTGGCTCGAGAACGGGCTGTAGCACAGCTTGGTAGTGCGCTTGAATGGGGTTCAAGAGGTCGTGGGTTCGAATCCCGCCAGCCCGATTTCTCGATTTTCCGGAGAGTTTGTTCTCTCTAAAGAAGTTCCATAAGGACAGCGATGCGGAAAACCGCGTCAAACCCCGAAGAAACAGTCATCCCGGCGACCAACTGTTCCCGGCGTTAACCATGCTGGTGATGGTGCCTCGGCGTTATAGACGTAGACCGGTCGACCCGCGCCGGACGCTGACCGCGCTTCCCGAGAAAATTGTGCTGCATGCACAAGTTAATATAATAATTCAACAAACAAATATGGTGGGGCAACATGTGCTTCAAAATCGTTTCCATACCGACCTGCCAGATCGATACTAGCGAGGTGGAATGCAACGGCTAAGTCGTGCAAAAACCCGCGATCAGCTCCAATTCCCGACTTATGAATTCAAAATACACCCTGCTTTTCACGCCATTGATTCTTGTCACAATAGGCATTTCTCCCATCGTTCGAGCGGAACCCCAACCGGACGGCAGTGCCAAGCAGCGCTTAGAGGGAATTGAGTGGTGCGACATATGGCAACCTAACCAAACCAAGTCAGGTCTTCCCAGGGTTCTCCTGATCGGGGACTCAATTACGAGGGCCTATTACCCCACGGTACAGAAACAACTCGAGGGAAAGGCTTTGGTCGACAGACTAAGCTCCTCAGCCTTCATTACCGACCCCATGCTTTTGGAGCAGGTCGCCATGGTGCTTGATAACACGCATTACGACATCATCCATTTCAACAACGGGATGCATGGGTGGCAGCACTCCGAGGAAGAATATCGAGCAGGCTTCCCCGTGTTTCTAGAGACCATTCGCAAGCACGCTCCAACAGCCAAGCTGATCTGGGCATCAACGACTCCCATTGAAGAAGGCATTCTGGTTAAACTCGGCGAACCCCGTCCCTCGAACCAGCGCATAGCGGCCCGCAACGCCATTGCGCTCGCGATCGTTAAGCCCCTGGGGATCGGCATGGATGATCTTTACACCCCGATGCAGGGCCACCCCGAGTTGCATCCCGAAAAAGACAAAGTTCATTTCAACGCCGAAGGCACCGCGCTTCAGAGCAAGCAGGTTTCGTCGGAAATCGAGAGGTTGCTGAAGCATTAGTTAGTCTGTAGTGGGGTATTGTTTACGTCCAAAAAAACACGCCCTTCATCTTATTGCTTATCATTCCGCTGATCACTTTGAATGCAATGTAATATTATATGTCAAACCAATCTCTGAAGCGAACAACCCCCCTCTCTAAAACCCCATAGAATCAGCTTCTACGAGGATAGACACCTCTCGAACACCCGCTGGAACAACGGAGTACCCTCCTCCAACGGGTTCTCTATCCGATCAGCAATCTCCTTCTCAACTCTCTTCACCTCTTCCTTCTGTTTGAGCTGATAGAGGAGTTCCAGATCGAGGAATCCTTTCTGGTGAACATCCCTGAGTAGGAGTTCGAGATTCTTTGGGTCCTTCGGCAATACCAATCCGCTCTGATTGTAATCCATCTCAGCTTTCGTTGGAAATCAGACAGCTGAAATTACTCGAGTCCCCTCGCCGCGATAAAGTCATTTATGGAATTGCGAAGTGACTTTTCCCTTCTGAGAGAAAAGGAGATGAGTTCGGGAGCATCCCCTTCCTGCTGTAGATCAATCACTTTCAGCCGCTCTTCTCCTGATGCCTGATACCTCGCGCTGACGCTTCCGGTTCCCACGGCATCCGTCTCCCCACGAAGTAATGACTCCACTCCATCCCCTATGCTAGGAGCGAAATGAAGAGTAGCCGTTCGAGAAAGGTGCTTGATCGCATGGCTATGTGCCACACTTTCACTGACTACGGAGAATCTCTTAAAATCCTCATATCCGTTGTGCGATGACTCCTTGAGAACAAGGGCCGATCTCCTGACCTTGCGGTAGGGGCGACTCCAGTAGGCGTCAGAGCTCATTCGCTCCGGAGTAAGGGAAATTCCTGCAGCGGCCACATCGACAATATTCTGTGCAGGGAGATTCCAGATACCCATGAATGGGAAAATAGTGATCTTCATTTCCAGTTCGTGTTCGGATGCGAATTTTCTCAGAAGCGAGATATCGTCCCCGGTCACGTCATGATTTCCCCAAACAAAGGGCGGGAATCCATTGAATACCCCCACACTGAGAGAGCCTGGCCGAAGCGTCCTTG
>CAIZIQ010000088.1 GCA_903933015.1 uncultured Spartobacteria bacterium
CTGGCTCCTGGATGAGTTTCAGGACACGAGCCGCATCCAGTGGAAGGTGCTCGGCTCCTTCATCGATGAGGTGATCCAGGATAGCGGGGGGGAGCGGTCGCTCTTCTACGTCGGCGACACGAAGCAGGCGATCTACTCGTGGCGCGGGGGAGATCCGAAGCTCTTCTTTGAAATCTTCAACCAGTACAACCTGGGGTCCGACAGGAGGGTCTTCGAGAGGGAGCTGAAGGTTTCCTACCGCTCGGCTGCCGAGATCGTGGAGTTTGTGAACAAGGTGTTCGGGTCGATCGGCAGTCATTCCGAAACGCTCGCGATTCCGGGGAAGACCGTGGAGGCGTGGGAAAATGCCTGGCGAAAACACGAGCCCGCCGAAAAGAACAAGGATCTCAAGGGGTATGTCCGATGGGATCAGGTGGCCTCCGACGAGGAGGACGAGAATCCCATCCATGAGCGGGTGGCCGCTATTCTTGAGGAGGTAAGGCCGTGGGAAAGAAAACTCAGCTGCGGTGTGCTCACCCGAAAGAACGATGATGCCTCGGCGATCGCTGCACTCCTGCAGTCCCGCGGCATTCCTGTCTCCGTGGAGGGGAAGTCCAACCCCTGCAATGACAACCCACTCGGCATCGCGCTCCTTGCCGCCTTCCGGGTGGCGGGATTCCCCGAGGATACCCTCTCTCTCACCCTGCTTCGATCTTCTCCCCTGGCCGTGCTCTTGGGTGATGGTGTGGAAACCTTCCGTGCCTCCGCGCTCAAGCTGATAGCGGAACACGGATACGAGGAAGTTGTCCGCTCCTGGACCGAAGGCTTGGAGCTCAATCCCTTCCTCTCAAGGAGGGCAGGAGACTTTCTTGCGGCCGCCGCCGAGTACGACGAATCAAACAAGGGTTCGATCGCTGAATTTGTCTCCTTCCTCGAGAGCCATGTCGTCCAGGAGTCGGAGGCCTCCGGCGTGGTTCGTGTCATGACGCTCCATCAGTCCAAAGGGCTGACCTTCGACATGAGTATCGTGACGGGACTTGATGGCAGGGGTGGCGGCAATCATGAAACGCTTCACCTGGGCGGGGGTGAACCTCCTGCGTGGGGGTGCTTGCTTCCCTCCAAAGACGAGTCCTCGGTGGATCCCGTCATGAGTGATGCCCGCGAGGAAATACGGGCGGAGGAGGAGTATGGAAAACTTTGCGCGGCCTATGTCGCGATGACCCGCTCGAGGCAGGCGCTCTATGTGCTGACCAAGCGCCTGAAGCCGGATACCAGCTCAAAGAACTTTGCACGCCTGCTCATGCTGACACTGAGTCCGGGGAGCGAGGAGGTGCCCTTTGGCGAGGAAAGGTGGTACGAAAGCGATAAAACCACTGCCGAAGAATCACCCAAGGAAAGCCGAGAAGAAAACCTCGAGAAAACCCTCACTCCGCTTCTCCCCTGCACCTCGGGGACTCCCCACCCTCTCTCTCCCTCATCGCTTGCCGCCAGCCACACCCACCCCACGATCAAAGCGGGTGAGGGGAGCCACTCGAGCGATGCCGCCGACCTCGGCACCGAGATCCACGAGGTTCTCTCCCGGATCGAGTGGGATGCCTCGCAAGTGGACCTGTCCGGCTGCAGCAAGGAGGCCCGCTCCCTCTTGGAGCCATTCCTAAAGAGCGCACCAGCCAAGGAAATCTTCACACATCCAGGAGCCAACTGGGAAGTCTGGAACGAGAAGCCGTTCGACCTCATGATCGATGGCCAATGGATCAGCGGCATCTTCGACCGCGTCCATATCCGCAGGGAGGGTGGCAAGGCTATCGAGGCTCATATCCTCGACTACAAGACCAACCGGAAGTCACCGGGGGCCATCGCCGAGGAATACCAGGGCCAGATGGAGCAGTACCGCAAGGCGGCCTCAAAGC